>DATNOY010000435.1:0-4790 GCA_036703495.1 Coleofasciculaceae cyanobacterium | reverse complement strand
AGCCAGTCTAGAGCAGCGGCTTGCACATCAATGGCTGCCCCAGTCTTGTCTACGCAGTAGCGACCATATACCAACTTATCGACTAACCGTACCCCGGCTCCCAATCGGGAGTATTCAAAAATCACGCTGTTGTCTACCGTGGCGTTGCTGCAAATGTGGCAGCTGGGACCAATCATGGAAGGGCCAATAATTGTTGCACCATCTTCAATCCGAGTCATTGCTCCGATGTAAACCGGCCCTTGGATATTCACTTTATCCCAGTTCACCGATACATTAAGTCCTGTAAAGATGCCGGGAGCCACTTCATGTCCCGGAATTTGCACATTTTTAACCTTACCTAACAGAGCATCGCGAATGGCTTGCCAATAATCCGGCACTTTACCAATATCAACCCACTCAAAGTCCATGGGAATACCGTAGAACGGTGCCCCAATTTCTACGAGTTTAGGGAACAGCTGCCCGCCGATATCATATTCAACCCCTGAAGGAATGTAGTTGAAGATTTCCGGCTCAAAGATGTAAATACCAGTGCTGATGTTCGTACTCAAGGCTTCTTCAACAGAGGGCTTTTCCTGGAAAGCTTTGATTCGTCCTGTCTCATCTGTTACCACAATCCCGTAGCTTGAGACTTCCTCACGCGAAACAGATTTGGTGACAATCGTAGCGATCGAGCCTTTTGCTCGATGCTGCCGCACCGCTTCCGTCAAATCTAGGTCAATCAGGGCATCGCCACACAGCACCACAAAGGTGTCATCAAAGAAAGGAGAAAAGTCTTGAATGCGGCGCATCCCCCCTGCCGAACCCAGAGCGCTCCCTACTAGTTCACCATCGACAATGCTACCTTCAAAGGAATAGGCAATTTCGACACCAAACCGCTGTCCATCGCGGAAGTAGTTCTCAATTTCATTAGCCAGATGGCTAACGTTGACCATAATCTTATCAAAGCCATGTTGCTTCAGCAGCTCTAGCAGAAACTCCATCACAGGCTTCTGCAGAATCGGAATCATTGGCTTAGGAGTGGTATAGGTGATGGGGCGAACACGTGTACCTTTACCGGCTGCCAGAATCATGGCTTTCATAAAATTCTATCCCTCGTCGCTGGGCTACCTAGTACGTTTGAGTTACGGTTGAATGAGTTAGGGCCGAATGGCTAGCAAACACCCTTCCAGTCTTTCATAGTCTCCCAAGATTGCCAGGAGATTGGCTGCAATTTTGCACAATCTACATGAATAACGGGAAAGTACTGAGCGGCTATTACTGAGCCTGCAGCTCTACTCAAGAAGCAATGTACATAAGCAATGTACCCACCTAACTTGGCACATAAATTTAAGATCTACGAATTTTAATTAAAAATTTTACGGAAATATTAATATTTAGCCGAGCGACGCCGAAGACGGATGAAGCGCTCTGCTAGCTCTAATCTAGCAAAACGACGTTGCTTGGCTCCGAACAGCTGGGATAGGGCGTTTCAGTTAAGCTTCGCACCCGCAGATCTTGATAAAACTCTGCTTGCTCTAATTCCACCTTGGACTGAGCCGAGAGGAACAACAGCGCCCAGAAGACACCAACCCGATCGTGAACTGTAGGGGTGCCCTTCTGCTCCGTCTCGCCTGGAGACAGCTCGGCGTCGCTAAATTTGGGTGGCGGTTGGACTGGCGGCTGAGCATCTGCCCAGAGCTGCAGCAGCACCTCAAAATTAAGCCAGTCTTGCCGCTGGTTCAAGGCATCCCAATATTGACTCAAAAAGTGTTCCAATGCGGCCGCCACTTCCGAGAGGTTTTCTTGATGGGCCAGTTGAGCGATCGCCCGAATCGCCTGTCGCTGAGATTGCGGGCGGGGGCGTCGTAGTGCCACCCGGCGAGGCTTCTGCTCCGTCATGGCAACTGAGATCAGATTGAGCTGAGCAATCAGCTCTTGCAACGTCACCCGCCGATTGGGAGCAGGCGGTGCCACTGCCCGTCGGCGAATTCGTCGTTCTAGATGAGGCGGTAAAGGAGCAGTGGCCAATTCTCCTGCATCCAATAGCTCATCCCCCTCTAGCACCTCTTCCTCTGGCTCGGACTGGCGTGCTAGGCTATCGGCCTTTAGCAACAGCAGCATTGAGGCGTAGAGAAACGCCTGTCCAGATTCCGATAAATCTGCTTCATAGGGAGCATATCCGGCCGCAGTAGACGGCTCGGGCTGAAGCTTACTCAGAAAGCGATCAATCACCTCGATCACCTTGACATCCCAAGGATCGATTTCGTTGCGTTCTGCCAGTTCAATCAGCAGGGCGATGGCGTTGTCTGCCAAAGAACGTGTCATAGGACTATCCAGAAACTACCGGCTGCTGACTCGAACGAAATAAACCGCTGCCAAGCCAATCAGCACCAGGAGCATGAAAGGAGCCCAAAGACTCACAGGATTAAGCGGATCAACTACAACCGCAGCAGTCATACCTTGCAACAGCCATATATTACAACAGCCATACCTTGCAACAGCCACACATTATAAGGATATCGAACCTTAAACGTTTGGGGATTGACTCGTTGAATCGCTCTAGTTTGGCTTGAAGGTCTAACGATTTCTAACCATGGCCTGCAATCGTTCTAGCGGATACTCCGTCAGGAAACTTTCCCAAGACTTAGCATAGCCAGCCGAATTGTAAACATATAAAACTCCGCCGACTGTCCGGCTAGAGGTAATTAAGTCGAGTGCTCTTGCCAGATTGAGACATTGAGTGAACTCGTTGGGGGTTATCATCTCTATTTTCGGTATCCAGTTGAATTTAGTTGAGTTTAAAGGCGGAAGAGGGCTACTGAGGCCCAATGAAATGAGATGCAAAACCCGGGATGAACTCCGCACAAGTGAGGAGCGCTAACCTGGATGTAGACGTCACCACCTAACCCAGGTGGGGAGCCACCGCCCATTAGCTAAACACATAACACTAAAGTAACTAAATATTGTCGAATTGGCTGTGCTTCGATCACTAAGATTCATGTGCAGATACAATTCTTGAGAAAATTGGCTGCAGAGAGCTGGCTGCAGAGAGCTGGCTGCAGCCAGGTCAACCCTCAGGTCTTGATGCCCGTTGCAGCGATGCCCCGGATAAACTGGCGTTGTCCAACCAAAAACAGCAGCACTACAGGTACCGTGGCAATTACCACAGCCGCCATCAACAACGACCAGCTGTTAGTAAACTGCTCCTGAAATTCGGCGAGCGCTAGCTGCACCGTTCTCAATTCAGGGCGAGTTGTGAAGACCAGCGGCTTAAACAGATCATTCCATTCGCCAATGAACGTAAACAAAAACAAGGTGACTAAGGCAGGACGGGCCAACGGCAGCATAATCAGCTCCAAAATTTGCAGCCGACTGGCTCCATCTAGCGCCGCTGCTTCTTCCAGCTCTACGGGAATCGTCTGAAAATACTGGCGCAGCAAAAAGATGCCAAACCCACTGGCAGCCGTCGGCAAGATCAACGCACCATAGGTGTTGATCAAATGTCCCCACTTCAAAACCAAGAAAATGGGAATTACCAACAGCTGAAAGGGGATGACCAGAGTAGCCAGGATAATCAGCAAAATTGCCTGCTGTCCCTGAAATTTCAGCCTTGCCAGCGCATAGCCCGCCAAAGCCGAAGTGATCAGCTGAAAAGCAGTCACGGCAAGGGCAACCAGAGTGGAGTTGAAGAACGCCAGCCAAAAATTTCCACGCTGCCAGGCCAACTGGTAATTAGACAAAGTCCAGCCGACTGGACCTGTTCCCACTCCTACTGCATCTGCTGGAGCCAAAGAAGCCAAAAATACAACCCCCAACGGCAGCAAGACTAAAACAGCCCCCAACAGTAAGATCAAGGGCAGTAGCCAACGGATACCTTTTGAAGATTTAGCGTTTTCTAAGCGTGAAGATTCAACCTGAGACTGACCTAAGTTCACCCATGACATGCGATCGCTCCTCTACAAATTTGCTCCCTAGATGATGCCTTTGCCTGTGATTCATCCAGGCGATTCATCCAGGCAATTCATCCATAAGTTAGGCTATATCTCTGACCTACTCTACTGAGAATTTTCTATCGCTGAGCGATTCCTGCTTGTAAATTTTTGCTTTAAACCATTAGGGTGTAGGTTAGAGGGGTTTTGAATTTATAAAAATTTTCTAAACCCAGAAGAACATTAGGTCGATGAAATATCGGCACACCAGAACCAGGAGACTACGGAACTTATGCAGCAGCTTGAGATTAGCCCGGACATTGATTTCCAGAGCGAGACTTATAAAGACGCCTATAGCCGAATCAATGCGATCGTCATTGAAGGGGAGCAGGAAGCGTTTGATAACTACAACAGGCTAGCGGAGCTGATCCCCAATGACAAGGACCAGTTGGTCAGTCTCGCCAAGATGGAAAACCGCCACAAGAAAGGGTTTCAGGCCTGTGGAAAGAATCTTGCTGTAACACCAGACATGCTGTTTGCTCAAGAATTCTTTTCTGAGCTTCATCGTAACTTTCAGAAAGCTGCTGCAGAGGGCAAAATTGTCACCTGTCTGCTCATCCAATCCTTAGTGATTGAATGCTTTGCGATCTCTGCTTACAACATCTATATTCCGGTAGCAGATGACTTCGCTCGCAAAATTACCGAAGGCGTTGTCAAAGATGAATACATGCATCTCAACTTTGGCGAAGAGTGGCTGAAGGCAAACTTTGAAACTGCTAAAGCAGAGCTAGAGGAAGCTAATAAAGAAAATCTGCCAATCGTTTGGCGGATGCTTAATGCTGTGGCGGAAGATGCTCATGTTTTGGGCATGGAAAAAGAAGC
>DATNOY010000434.1:0-8334 GCA_036703495.1 Coleofasciculaceae cyanobacterium | reverse complement strand
GATTCAGTCCTGCCCTCAGCTAATCTAGCCGTGCTCTCAGCCGAACCAGGCAATCCCCCAGCCAATCCGGGCAAATCTCCAGCCGATCCAGCCATGCCCTCTGCCGATCCAGGCAATCCTTCAGGACTTGTCCAGGTCGCCGCTAAATGGGATGACGGTAGATCAGGATGGCGATCCACAGGCATCAGACTTGTTTCTAGATGAGGTGAACTTTCGGGACTCAAAGCCGGTAAGGCTGACACCGCAGACGGCAACGGCGAGATCAAATCAGCAGGCTCAACCACTGAGTCCGCAGACGGTAAAGCCGAAAAAATGCTGAAGGATGTCTCCCCCTCAGGCGGGGCAAAGTAGGAGGCAATCAACGGCTGCAGGACAGGAATCCGTCCTAATGTGCGGTTGATGAGCGTCGTGGGATAGTCTGCCATGGGCTGACTCATGGGCTCACCAAGTCCAGATAAAGCTGCCGCCGCATTGGGGTCATGGCTAAAATATCTGCTTCACGCCAGCCATAGAAGCGAGCCAGGGTACATACCTCCTGCGTTAAGCGTTTAACTTGAGCATTCAGCTCCGTCCAGAAGAAGGACACAATATCAAACAGGGCTTGCCAGCTGTGGTTGCAGGCAGGGCAAATCAGATTGAGCCAGATTTCGGCTTGTGGATCAACCACTGACATCTCTGCGGCTAAGCCAGCGATCGCCACTGGAGGCAAGTCCGAGTAGGCGATCGCCTGTCCTGCCTGACTCGCCTGTAACAAACAGCGTTCGACTAAACGATCATTGACTCGGGTAACGTCCCGATCGAGTGGGACACGCCCAGGCTGCAGAACGGCCGCTAGATCCAGGCTATTTGGCAAGCGAAACTGCAGCTCAATGCCAGCAACGGTCAACTGATACGCCATCGGCTGCGGCTGGTCTGGATCAATTAGCCGAATATCGGAGACATTCAAGCTCATTTCCAGCGGTTCCGCACATTGGGGACATTCGGCAAAGCCATTCAGCCGTGAGCCAAAGGTGAGTTCGCGTAGTGTCAACAGATAAGCATCCCGCTGACCTAAACTCAAAGCCGCCAACTCTGCGGGCAATCGCCCCGGACAGGCAAACGCCAGGAGCGTCAGGGCCCGATCGAGGGGGTGCTGACTTTGCCCAATTTCCCAAATTTGCAGAATTTGATCGGCGGATAAGGAACGCATCATGACGATAGATTGCCGAAAAAAGGAGGAATCAAAGTCTGCTATGCCGGTTCTAAGAAGGTTGGCTCGGTTGGTTCATTCACCGAGTAATCCCGTTCCCAGCCTTCATTTTGCAGTTGAATACTTTGAATGGCGATCGCGTTGGCGTTGGCATCCAGTTCGGGCATAGCGGTAAACTCTGAAACCCAGCAGCGGAATACTTTGTAGGCGATCGCCACCTGTCCTGCTTCATTCATCAATTCAATGATCAGGTCTTTGCGGAAGTCCTTCAGCGAAATTTCTGCCCCCAGCCCCGAACCGAAATTCCAGACCTTGTTGGCCCACTGTTCAAACTCTTTGTCATGGGTGACGCCACGCTCTAGCATGATCGCCTCAAACTTGGTTTGTCCCGGAGAATGGCGGGCGCTGCTCGGATCGCCGCCTTCCCGATGAGTCACCACTTCAGTCGATCGCTTCAGCGACCCCACTTTGCTAATGCCGGCCACATACCGCCCATCCCATTTCACCCGAAACTTAAAATTTTTGTAGGGATCAAACCGCTGAGCATTAACGCTAAATTGAGCCATCGATTTCTCCTTGGAGGTAAATTTCTAAACGCTGCTTTGCCTCTGCCATCATCACGTGGCAACCTGACCGGCCATCTGCTGGAACTTGATGATGACAAACTCAGCCGGTTTCAGCGGGGCAAAGCCAACCACAATATTGACAATGCCCAAGTTAATGTCATTTTGGGTGGTAGTTTCGCTGTCGCACTTCACAAAGTAGGCATCTTTCGGAGTTTTGCCCTGGAAGGCTCCCTGACGGAACAGGTTGTTCATGAAGGCTCCCAGGTTAAGGCGGATCTGCGACCAGAGCGGTTCATCGTTCGGTTCAAACACAACCCATTGGGTGCCCCGGTAAAGGCTCTCTTCTAAAAACAGAGCGAAACGGCGCACCGGGATATATTTCCACTCCGAAGCCAGGCGATCGTCTCCTTGCAATGTCCGCGATCCCCAAACCACCAATCCAGCGGCCGAGAGATTTCGTAGACAGCTAATCCCCAGCTGATTCAGCTCCCCGTTTTCGGGATCGGTCAGGCTAACGCTCAGTCCAGCCGCACCGTTAATGACAGCATCCTGCCCAGCCGGAGCTTTCCAGACGCCTCGCTGAGCATCTGTACGGGCAAAAATCCCGGCGATCGCTCCACAGGGGGCAAATGCCTCCATCTGGTTATTACGAAGGGGATTAGGCTGCACCAAGCGGGGAAAGAACAGCGCCGCATTTTTGCTGCGCGTCCCGATCGGATCAGAGGTGCCCGTAAACTGGTTCTTTGCCTGAGTTTTATCCATCCAGCCGCTCGGCGGATCAACAATCAGCATGGCTCGCCGCCGTTCGCAGTAGGTAGCCGCATCCGAAATCAGGCTAGAGTCCACATTACCATCGGCTTTGTAGGGCGGCAGGCAGAGCAGATTGAATAAATCGGCTTTTTCCAAAGCATACAGCCCCGTTTTATTGGCTTGAGAACCGGGCAGATCATCCGTATCGTTTGCACCATAGGTGAGGGGCAGTCCATCTAAACCGCCGGCCGCTGCCCCCTGATTCGCACTAACAGTCGGCAGGGAAGCAGGATTTAAGATTCCCGACCAACGCACCAGATTAGACTGAACCGCCAGCACTTCATCAACACGGCGGGCACTTTCCTTCACCGTGAGATGGAAAAACTGCTCTGTTGCCCCACCCGGAATATCTTCCTGAATCGTCAGGTTAAACAGGTCGGTTACTGCCACATTGAGCTGCTGTGCCACATCAGGTTCGATATTGTTTTGGTCAACCCGAACCCGCAAATTTTTGCCCCAGGTGCCCGGAGAAGCCGCCTCTAGAGACAATCCACCTACCGTAATTTTTGCGGTATCGGTGTTATTGGCGGGGGTAGTCACATGATGCAGCCGCACAATAATTGCCTGACTGCCGCCATTTTGGTAGAAGTCTCGCACGGCATAGCCCAGCGTGCTAGCGACCCACAAGCCGCCAAATGTTCGCTCAAAGTCGCCGTAGCTGTTAATCGTGATGGGTTCATTGACGGGGCCCCGCAAGGCCCGGCCGATAAACGCCGTAATGGAGGTGGCAACGCCAGTAATGGTACGCACTCCACTGGGAATTTCTTCGATGTAAACGCCAGGATATGTCGGCGCAATGGGCATGGGCAAACCTCCCTATAGTCTGAATAGTTAGATAGGCTGGGTTTCTACAAAACCATCTCAGCAAATCGGCTGTGATGACAGGTGACAAGATGAGCAGCCCAGATCAGGTGGCAATTTGACCGGCCATCTGCTGGAACTTGATGATGACAAACTCAGCCGGTTTCAGCGGCGCAAAGCCAACCACGATATTGACAATGCCCAAGTTAATGTCATTTTGGGTGGTAGTTTCGCTGTCGCACTTCACAAAGTAGGCATCTTTCGGAGTTTTGCCCTGGAAGGCTCCCTGACGAAACAGGTTGTTCATAAAGGCTCCCAGGTTAAGGCGGATCTGCGACCAGAGCGGTTCATCGTTCGGTTCAAACACAACCCATTGGGTGCCCCGGTAAAGGCTCTCTTCTAAAAACAGCGTCAGGCGACGTACCGGGATATATTTCCACTCCGAAGCCAGGCGATCGTTCCCTTGCAATGTTCGCGATCCCCAAACCACGCGTCCGGCCGCCGGAAAGCTCCGCAGGCAGTTAATCCCGAGCGGGTTCAATTCCCCATTTTCCAGATCAGTCAAATTGACGCTGAGAGCCGGAACGCCGTTGAGGGCTGCATCCAGTCCAGCCGGAGCTTTCCAGACCCCTCGCTGGGCATCCGTGCGGGCAAAAATCCCAGCGATCGCCCCACAAGCGGCAAACTCTTCCATCCGATTTTCTTTGAGCGGGTTGGGCTGTTTTAGCCGAGGAAAGAAAACGGCAGCATTTTTGCTGCGGGTGCCAACCCCATTACTGCCAAACAGCGTTTTTGCTTTATCCTTGTCCTTCCAAGCGCTCGGCGCATCAATAATCAGCATGGCCCGTCGCTTTTCGCAATAGGTGGCTGCAGCCCCCAGCAACGTTGCATCGGTGTCCAGCTTGCCAGTGTCTTGATTGACTTGGTGGGGCGGAATGCACAGCAGATTAAACAGATCGGCTTTTTCCAGAGCATACAGCCCCGCTTTGGCCGTTTCCATTCCCGTCCCGGTGAAGTTATTGGCGCTCAGCAAGATGCCATCATTGGCCTTGCCCGTTGCCGCTACTCCAAAAGACTGGGTTGGATCAAACGGAGCTTTGGCAGGGTCTAGCGGATTTGCCTCAGGCCGGGCGGTAGGCAAACTGCCTGACACACGCACCAAGCCGGAATCATTCTTCAACACACTATCCACCCGACGCGGATGGACAGGATCGATGGAAACATTGCGGAATTCTTCAATCTGCCCCGTTCCCCCATCCTGGATGTACAGGTTAAACAGCAGATTGTCGGGATCATTAACCACGTTGTGATCAATTCGAGCCCGTAAATTATTGCCCCAGGCTCCTTCACTGGCAGCAATCAAATTAATCGGATTAGTACCACCAACTGCTAACTCGGCTTTATTTTTGCCATCTGAGCTAAACAGCCGCACCACGATCGCCTGACCACCGCCATTCTGATAAAAATCTCGTACCGCAAACCCTAGCGTACTGCCTGCCCACAAACCGCCAAAAATTCGTTCAAAGTCACCATAGCTGTTAAGGGTAAGCGGTTCATTCAGTGGTCCTCGCAAAGCCCGACCGACAAACGCCGTAATGGAGGTAGCAACTCCGGTAATAGTGCGTACCCCACTGGGAATTTCCTCAATGTAAACGCCAGGGTAGGTGGGGGTAACAGGCATAGGGGCAAATTCCTCCGGTATGAGTGGATGCTAATCAGCAAGCGCGATCGGCAGGTTCATGGCATTGGCATGGTGCAAAGAACAGCCCGCCTTACAGGAAAGGGCGATCGCACCATAAAAACCCTACTTTGGCTTAGCTTGAGTAGGAATAACGCTTTCAAGGGTATAGCTTGCTGGGTATCAGGGCTGGGGCTGGGGATTGACAGGGCTGGGTATCAAGGCTGGGGACTGACAGGGCTAGGGATTGACAGGGAATGCGCTTAAGAGGGGTTTGGGTTTGAGGTTCAGAAAAATCTCTAAGTCGTATGCCAGCTATCAAAGCAGGTTTGAAGAGAAAATGTACAACTTTGTCGAAATTTGTAAGAAAAGGTGACTTTTCGTTTTACAGACAAATTAAAATCGCAATCTTTGCAGGAAGCGCTGATGCGTTAGCAATTTTTTTACAAGCGATCTTGCCAGCGACCTTATCAGTTGTGCCCTCCAAACTCAGACCCGAGAACCGCTTAAAACCGTGATCAGCCAGTTAGCCACCGCTCCAACCACCAGTCCTGCCATCCCCACTAGCAGCAGAGGCATCCACGGAATTCCTGAAGAGGTTTCGAGAAAAAAAGCGAGTTGAGCTACCATTAGCGTCCAGCTGACTGTGCCTAACAGGACATTGGTCACAGATCTCAGCATCGGCGCATGAACTTGCCCTCGCAATACGAGCCACTGAGACAGGCTCCAGGTTGTACCAAAAGCAATCGCTGTAATCCAGAGGGCCATCGCAGCATGTTGGCTGTTTTGCAACACATCTAGCCGTGGAAACAGAACGGGCAGAAAATAGAGTGTTTTCAGGGCAACAAACAAGGCAAGCGCTAACCCAATCAGGTTGAACCCAATCCACAGCCATCGATAGAAAGGTGTCAACCGCATCAGCCAGGCTTGAGCGATCGCCATAGTGAGACAAAATAAAAATGCCGACACCCAAATCACGTTAACGCCTGGCAGGGATTTACAGCGCTTTGCGCTTAATTCAGTGGGGGTGATTTTTTAGAAACTACGCTCCGCGAGGCTTCTAAAAACCGTGGCTGATGCCATTGAGAATTGCTGTATACAGCTATAGCCACAGATGTTAAGAACAGGGACATTTTTATGGGTACGCTCCGCATACCCACAAAAATGTCCTCAACATCGGGGCTACGGCTACAATATTGCCGGATTTATAATTTAAGATTGAATCAGCTGGAAACAATTGAGATACAAAAAGCAGAACAGTACGGCGAACTTGCTATTAACCACACTGCTAACTACACTATCAACTATCTTGAGGCTCTAGGTTCAGCAAATCGACCAACCGAGAAAACCAGTAAACAATTTCTGGATCACAACAGGTTGAAAGTCGAGAAATTTCTCTGGCTAGCTGGTAGGCTGCTTCCCCTTTTGGATCATGGGTCAGCCCAGCATGGTTCAGGAGGGCTGCTTTCAAATCACCCGGATAGGTGGGCAACTGCTGCCCTTGATTCAGTTGAATGCTTTGGAGAATCGGACTCCAATCGAAGTCACAAGCAACAGAATGCTGGGTCATTAGAATATCTCACAGTATTTTATAAGGTTGATGAAAGGCGATCGACGCTGCCCGCCGGTTAGCAATGCCAAATCGCAACGGGGAGCGAGTTGCAGGAGTCCTACTTAAAAACAGGGGCACGTAGCAGATTTGCTTCCAATTTAAACGGTCTAATTTATAGAAGCAAATGTTCTTTTTTCTTAAAACGATAAAAATTTTTGATGCTGAGCGATCGCCCTCCAGTTGCCCTGAAGCAAAAGAGAAAAGAGCTGCCATCCAGCACCAGATTTCAACAGGCTGTCTCCTGACGCTCCAGGAGCGATAGAATTGACTAGATTAACTTTGATGAACTGAACTTCGATCGACAGAACACAGGCGGCGCAATGCGGATCTCTTTGAACTGGCTACGGGAACTGGTGGATTTCACGCTCACCCCAGAAGAGTTGGCAAATACGCTAACCATGGCAGGGTTTGAGGTAGAAGAGATTGAAGACCGTCGCACCTGGGCAGACGGTGTGGTCATTGGTAAAGTCCTGCAGCGAGAACCGCATCCGAATGCCGATAAGCTGAGTGTCTGCACCGTGGATATTGGCGCAGCCGCGCCTTCAACGATTGTCTGTGGGGCAGCCAATGTCCGAGCTGATATTTTTGTGCCTGTGGCTACGCTAGGCACCTATCTGCCCAAAATTGACCTGAGGATTAAGCCCCGGAAGCTGCGGGATGTGCCCTCAGAAGGGATGATTTGCTCCCTGGCAGAAGTGGGGTTGTCTAAAGAATCAGAAGGAATTCACATTTTTCAACAGGCAGATCTCAAGCCGGGGTCAGATGCCCGTCCCTACCTGGGCTTGGATGATGTCGTGCTGGATTTGACCTCAACGGCTAACCGAGCCGATGCCCTTAGCATGGTCGGGATTGCCCGCGAAGTGGCGGCTCTAACCGGGGCAACCTTACATCTCCCGGATGTGCCAGAAATTCCAGTACAGCAAGGGAAAGATCTAGCCATCAAAGTCGCGGAGCCGCAGGCTTGCCCGATCTATATCGGCACCCTGATTGAAGGGATTCAGATTGCGCCTTCTCCAGACTGGCTACAGCGGAAATTGCAGGCCGCTGGCACCCGCCCGATCAACAACGTCGTAGATGTGACTAACTACATTCTGTTGGAGTGGGGGCAGCCCCTGCATGCCTTTGATCGCGATCGCCTCCAGTCGGTAGCTCAAACGGCCGATCTCACGATCGGGGTACGGTTTGCTCGGTCGGGTGAAACCTTGACCACGCTAGATAGCCAACAGCGTACTCTCCAAGAGCAGGCGCTATTGATCACCGCTCAGGATCGGCCCGTCGCTTTGGCAGGCGTTATGGGTGGCGAAGAAACCGAAGTCTTTGCCAATACCCAAAATCTCCTGCTAGAAGCAGCCTTGTTTGATACGGTAGCGGTGCGCCGCTCAGCCCGTTCTCAGGGTATCCGCACAGAAGCCTCGACCCGCTATGAGCGAGGCGTTAACCCAGCCGCTTTAGAGATTGCTTGCCGTCGGGCAATCCAGCTGATCACCGAGCTGGCGGGCGGCACCGTGGGCACTCAGGCGGTTGATGATGTACATCAGGGACAAGCGATCGCCACTCGCACCATAGAACTGCGTCTAGAACGGCTGAATCAAGTCTTGGGCCTGGTGATCCTGAATCCAGCTGTGAAGCAGTCGGATGAACTGACCGAAGAGGACATTGGCGAACTCAAAGCCTCAGA
>DATNOY010000433.1:0-10819 GCA_036703495.1 Coleofasciculaceae cyanobacterium | reverse complement strand
TCCCTCGTTAGCCACGAACTGCGAACGCCCATGACTTCCCTACTGGGCGCATTAGACCTGCTCGGTTCTGGACAGCTAGGAACGCTAACTCCCCAAGGGCAGCAGGTTTTAACGATCGCCACCACCAACACCGAGCGCCTGACTCGTTTAGTCAACGACATTCTTGACTTGGAACGCATGCGATCGGGCAGGATTGACATGCGAAAAGTGAACTGCAATATCGCTGACTTGATGACTCAAGCTACAGAAGCCATGCAGGCGATGGCAGACAAAGCCCAAGTGACCTTGATTGCCAGCCCGATCGCCGCTGATTGCGAGGTGGATGCCGATCGCCTGCTGCAAACCTTAACCAATCTGCTCAGCAACGCCATCAAGTTTTCTAAACCGGGCGGCAAAATTTGGTTAAAAGCTGCCATTGAAACCACTGCGGATCCGGGAGCACTGGATTTGCCCACCCTGCATTTGACCATCCAAGATCAAGGGCGCGGCATTCCACCCGACAAATTGCAGGTCATTTTTGATCGCTTCCAGCAGGTGGATGCTTCTGATTCTCGACAGAAGGGTGGCACAGGACTGGGTCTAGCCATCTGCCGCAGTATCGTGGAGCAGCATCAAGGCAAAATCTGGGCTGAGAGCCAGCTGGGAACAGGCAGTACATTTCATATCACCCTGCCCCTGGCAGAATCAGGAGATCGCCAATGCTTTCCAGGGGTCTAAAAAGTTGGTTTTCAACGGCGCGGCGCGCAGCACAAAACCCCAATTTGCGATCTGCGGCGCATCTGCAGCCCAGCTTCCCGAGTTGTTCTCGATTGTGATCTAGATTGATGGATATGATTCAAACCCTACCTGAGCTGCAAGATGAGCAAATGCATTCTGATTGTTGATGATGAAGAAGATGTCCGGGCCATCACCAAGCTGGGGTTAGAAATGGGGGCAGGCTGGACCGTCCTAACTGCTAGTTCTGGAGCAGAAGCATTGGCGATCGCCACCGAGCAGCAGCCGGATGTGATTCTCTTAGATGTGATGATGCCGGATATGGATGGTTACACCACCCTCCAACAGCTCAAGGCCAATCCAGTGACACACAGCATCCCAGTGATTTTGGCCACTGCAAAGGCGCAGCATTCAGGCAATTTGGATGCCCCAGGTGCTGCTGCCATCTTTGCCAAACCCTATCGTCCCCTCAAGTTGGCCGATCAAATTAATTCAGCCCTAGCTACCCCTCTGACTATTGCTGAGTCCTAGCCCTCGACCAGGGATTCAGGTGCGCGAAGTCCAGATTATTTTTTGCTATCCCCCGAAGTGAGGCTGGTAAAAAATAATCTGGTTTGATTCGAGCGCGAAGCACTATAAGCTGTAATCAGATTGCATGACCACCGGGAATGTAAGGTTATCCACTTCGGGGATTCCCATGACTCAATCTACGGACATTTCGCTGCCCACCGGTTTACAGATTGAAGACGATCGCACAGGCTTTAGTGTAGAAACGCTGAAACGCGCATTTGCAGATAATCTGTTTTACGTTCAAGGCAAGTTCCCGGCAACGGCTACCTCCAACGATTTCTACATGGCATTGGCGTACACCGTGCGCGATCGCCTGTTGCAGCGCTGGCTCACCACCAGCCAAACCTATGCCCAAAACCATGTGAGGTTAGTTTGCTATCTGTCTGCTGAGTTTTTGCTAGGTCCTCATTTGGGCAACAACATTATTAACCTGGGCATTGCCGATCACATTCGTCAGGCAATTGAAGCATCAGGACTGAATTTGCAAGATTTGATTGCCCAGGAAGAAGAACCCGGACTCGGCAATGGAGGATTGGGTCGGCTAGCGGCTTGCTACCTCGATTCTTTATCTAGCCTGGAAATTCCGGCGATTGGCTATGGCATTCGCTACGAATTTGGCATTTTTGATCAGGAAATTCGGGATGGGTGGCAGGTCGAAATCACTGACAAGTGGTTACAGTACGGCAACCCGTGGGAAATTGCTCGCCCAGAGGAGTCCTTCACGGTCGGCTTTGGCGGTCAGACTGAAGCCTTTACCGACCCTCAGGGTCATTACCAGGTGCGCTGGATTCCTCATCAGATCGTCAAAGGCATTCCCTACGACACGCCTATCCTGGGCTACCGCGTCAACACAGCCAACACCCTGCGGCTGTGGAAAGCAGAAGCCCCTGAATCCTTCGACTTTGACGCATTCAACCTGGGAGACTATTACGGAGCGGTCAACCAAAAGGTGGTGTCCGAGAACCTGACCAAAGTGCTCTATCCCAACGATCAAAAGATGCAGGGCAAGGAATTGCGTCTAGAGCAACAATACTTTTTTGTTTCCTGCTCTTTGCAAGACATGATCCGCATTCACCTGAAGCGGGGTGGCAGTCTGGACACCTTCCACCAATTCTTTGCCGTTCAGCTCAACGACACCCATCCGGCGATCGGTGTTGCTGAGCTGATGCGGCTGCTTGTGGATCAGCACCAGATGGATTGGGATCGGGCTTGGACGATTACTCAAAACACCTTTGGCTACACTAACCACACGCTCTTGCCAGAAGCCTTGGAAAAGTGGTCTTTAGGGTTGTTTCGCACCCTCTTACCCCGGCATTTAGAGATTATCTACGAAATCAACCGCCGCTTCCTGGATGCCGTGCAGCTCAAGTTTCCTCAAGACGAAGGCCGGGTTGCCCGTATGTCGCTGATTGATGAGACGGGTGATCGCTATGTTCGGATGGCAAACCTGGCCGCTGTGGGCAGTCATGCTATTAACGGCGTAGCTGCACTCCATTCCAAACTGCTGACCCAGACTATCCTGCGCGATTTCTACGAATTTTCGCCTGAAAAATTCAGCAATAAAACCAACGGCGTTACGCCCCGGCGCTGGCTGGTTCTCAGTAACCCCCGCCTGACAGACTTGATAACGCGCAAAATTGGCGATCGCTGGATTAAACAGCTAGATGATTTACAACAGATTCAAGCCTATGTCGAAGACGCAGAATTTCGACAAGAATGGCGACAAATCAAACACGCCGTAAAAAGCGATCTAGCCGCTTACATTCACCAGCGCACAGGCATTCGCGTCGATCCAACCTCATTGTTTGATATTCAAACGAAACGCATTCATGAATACAAGCGGCAACATCTGAATGTACTGCACATTATCACGTTGTATAACCGTCTGAAGCAAAACCCCGATCTCAACCTGACGCCCCGGACATTCATCTTTGGGGGTAAAGCGGCTCCCGGATATTACATGGCCAAGCTGATGATTAAACTCATCACATCCGTTGGTCAGGTGATTAACCAGGATGCAGATATCCGCGATCGGCTCAAGGTTGTCTTTCTACCCGATTACAACGTCACATTTGGGCAACGGGTTTATCCAGCCGCCGATCTGTCTGAGCAAATTTCTACAGCCGGACTAGAAGCTTCTGGAACGGGCAATATGAAGTTCTCCTTAAATGGAGCGTTAACCATTGGCACACTGGATGGAGCCAACATTGAGATTCGCGAAGAGGTGGGAGCCGAGAATTTCTTTTTGTTTGGATTATCTATTGAAGCGGTCAATGCTTTGCGAGTTCAAGGCTACAATCCTTGGGAGTACTATTGCAACAATCCCACTTTAAAGGGGGCGATCGACCAGATTAGATCGGGATATTTTTCGCCGAATCAGCCCAACCTGTTCGTACCGCTGGTCGATTTGCTGCTGAATCGCGATCCGTACCTCTTGCTGGCAGATTATCAGTCCTATGTAGAGTGCCAAGATCAAGTCGGTCGGGCTTACCAAGACCCCGACCATTGGACGCGCCTGTCTATTCTGAATACAGCGCGGATGGGCAAATTCTCGTCCGATCGCTCCATCCGGGAATATTGCCAAGACATCTGGCATACGCAGCCCGTCCCGGTTGAACTTAGCCAATATGTCCAAGCTAATGCTGGGTTCAAGCTGTAGACAAAAACCAAGTGTCTGATCACCGCCTCAATCAAGCCTCAATCAACGTCCCGCCGTTCTAAGGAACGTGAATTAAATAAAACCCAAAACTTAATTTGTGAAAGCTCGGTTTTAATTACAGCGATTCTCAATTGCATCAGCCACGGTTATTTTTAGAAGCCGCGCTCCGCGCGGCTTCTAAAAATAACCCACACTTAATCAAGCGCAAAGCGCTGTAATTCTTGATCCTGACGAGGCTGGATCAATAGAGGCTGGATCAATAGATAGATTGACATGAAGCAACGCAACGCGATACATCATGGTTCATTGCTTACACAAGTTTTTCAAGATGCAAAGTTTTGTAAATATTTCGATTGATCTGGACAAGAGGAAATAGGCATGGATGGCAGTTTGATCTTGTTTAACATTCTGAATCCACCTATCCTGTTTTTCTTTTTGGGCATGACGGCCGTTTTCGTGAAGTCTGATTTAGAAATTCCCGCCCCTATCCCCAAGCTCCTGTCGCTGTATCTGCTATTTGCAATCGGCTTTAAGGGTGGTGTAGAGCTGATCAAAAGCGGCATTACCCAGGAAGTTGTGCTGACGCTGTTAGCCGCCATGTTGATGGCGTGTTTTGTCCCGATCTATACCTTTTTTATTCTCAAGCTGAAGCTAGATAGCTATGATGCCGCTGCGATCGCCGCGACCTATGGCTCGATTAGTGCCGTAACCTTTATTACGGCCAGTGCGTTTCTCACAGAGATCGGGATTGCGTTTGATGGCTACATGGTGGCAGCCCTAGCGCTGATGGAATCTCCGGCGATTATTGTCGGGCTGATCTTGGTGAATCTATTCACCATAGACAAAGATCGGGAGTTCGCCTGGTCTGAAGTGCTCAAAGAAGCCTTTCTCAACAGCTCAGTGTTTCTGCTGGTGGGCAGTTTGCTGATCGGGGTCTTAACGGGAGAACATGGCTGGCAGGTGATGGAACCTTTTGCCCAGGGGCTGTTTTATGGCGTCCTCACCTTCTTTTTGCTAGACATGGGGTTAGTGGCGGCCCGAAGAATTAAAGACTTGCAAAAAACCGGAGTTTTCCTAATCTTATTTGCCATACTGATTCCTATAGTCAATGCAGGCATTGGATTACTCATTGCCAAATTGATCGGCATGCCGCAAGGCAATGCCCTGCTGTTTGCCGTGCTTTGTGCCAGCGCCTCTTACATCGCTGTACCGGCAGCCATGCGGCTAACGGTTCCTGAGGCCAACCCCAGTCTGTATGTTTCAACTGCTTTGGCAGTCACATTCCCGTTCAACATCATTGTGGGAATTCCGCTCTACCTGTACGGAATTGAGCTGTTGTGGAGATGATAAGATGCACCTTGTTAAAAAGATAGAAATCATTGCTAATGCCGTTGAGCTTGGCAAAATTTTAGAGGGTTTAGATAAGGCAGGCGTTCATGGTCATGCGGTGATTCGCAATGTTTCTGGCAAAGGCTTGCGAGAAGGCAACGAAGATCTCGATATGACGATGTTGGACAATGTTTACATCATTGCTTTCTGTATGCCTGAGTATGTCAAGCCGGTTGTAGAAAATATCAGACCCTTGCTGAATAAGTTTGGGGGTACTTGTTACCTCTCCGATGTCATGGAGATTCGCTCTGTCAAATGCGTTGCATCGTTGTAGGAGCTGCATGAATTCAACGACTCACCTGCTGGAACGTCGGGCTTTCTTGAAATTAGCCGCGACGGTTGCCCTTGGGGGGCTAATGGCGGCTAGTCCCCTCTTAGGCTCGACTCAGTCGGCCGAGGCGGCTGAATTACCCGATCCGGATGCCGCACTGGCAAAGCTCCTGGCAGGCAATCAGCGCTTTGCCCAGCACCATCCTCAATATCCCGATCAGTCTCTGTCTCGTTTGCAGGAGGTGGCTCAGGCCCAACATCCTTTTGCCACTATTCTCAGCTGTGCCGATTCGCGGGTGCCTGCTGAAATTATTTTTGATCAGGGCATTGGAGACATTTTTGATGTCCGAATTGCCGGAAATATTGCCACGCTGGAAGCGATCGGCAGTATTGAGTATGCGGTGGTTTTGCTCAGCACTCCCATCTTGATGGTGTTGGGGCATGAACGCTGCGGTGCCGTTACGGCTGCGGTTAAAAATGAAGCGTTGCCCGGTGAGATTGGCAGCTTTGTCAAAGCGATTCTGCCCGCTGTAGACCAAGTGAAAGGGCAAGCCGGTGATGCTGTAGATAATGCGGTGGTGTCCAATGTGCAGTACCAGATTGAACAGTTGAAGCGATCGCCCCTGCTCACGGAACGGTTACAATCCGGCAAATTGAAAATCGTCGGCGGTCGGTATGATCTAGATACAGGAGAGGTAACCATCATTACCTGACAGCGAAATAAGCGGACAAGTCCAAAATCTCATCCGCAAGGAGAATTTGCCGTCAGAGCATTAGTGCTAGGTTTAGCATTTAGAGAGTAATATGCTGACGCGATCGCAACAAGAAGGATATCTGGCTTCCATCTCTCAATACTTTGATGTTGGAGATTTCGATTACCTGACTCCAGAAGAGCTACATTCTTTAGAGGTTTTAATTGCTGAGGCATGGCAAGCCTTGAAACAGGAAGAAGATGTAGATGCTCGCATTTCTGACATTCAGCAAGCGCTTGGGCGCGCCTAGCTTGGTTCAACCCTAATCTGCGCCCCTCAGCTTTGCCATTAGTTTTTGCCTGCACCCGTCCAGGGAATCAGCGGATCTTGGGCTAGCTGATGAGCCACTGCATAGGCTCCGTAGCGATTGAGGTGGCTCGGGTCTGAGAAGTAGCCGTATTTCGTAGTCCACAGCTCGCTCAGATCGCGGAAAGTGAACCCAGGCTGCTTCATCGACAGGGCCACCATATATTCCTTAAATTCCTGCTCATGCTGATGACGAGCCGGATCTAGGTAGTCTTCGGTCAGCGGCAAGTTCACGAAAACTACTGGGATCTTGCGGGTTTGCGTGAATTGCAGCAGCGATTGGAGGGAAGTCTGCTGCCGTCCCGCAATCTTGAAGTCTTCGTAATCGCTGTCATATTCACCCGTCACCTTGGCATACTTCTGATAATAAGTGGCAGGGTTAAACTGAACCGCCAGCGACAAAAATCCTTCGGGTGTGACAGGTTGCGATGCCTGCAGTCCGCTTAAACTTGCGGATGCAGTCTGGGGAGAATTGCTGCTTGCCTGAGTTGGCCACACCTGAGAGAACTGTTCCTGGAAAAGATGTTTGAGGCGATCGCGATCGCCATAGATACCAGAGACACTAGCCAACCGATCACTCAACCAGCGATCGAGGGATTTATAGCTGCTCGTCAGGGAAAGATTAATGCCGCCCGTTTTGGGAATGCTGTTGGCAGGCGGTTCGGATGTAGATGCCGTCAGCTTAGGAACCGGAAACTGACCGGCAATCAGCTGACGATAGCCCTCTGAAGCTGCAATGCCATTGTAGGTGACATCGTTGGTGCCGCTATTAAACGCCCGTGCTCCGTCGGCCCACAGAATCAGGCGAGGCAGTTGCTCAGGAGTAAGCAACTGTTCTACCACCAAATCAGCCACCTGAGCCGTGGCCCCATTAATCCCAAAGTTGAAAATCGAGACGTTTTGATAACCCAGATTGGACAGGGCTTGCTTCAAGGCGATCGGGTCAACCCCTCGCAGAGCCCTGGAGCTACCAATGATCAACACATCTGGCGGACTGCCCTTCTCTTTGAGGTACTGGTAGTACAGCTTCAGCTTGTCATCGAGCTGGCGGCTGTTGAAGGTAGCTAACGTGGGTGCGGCTGCCAGAATAGAGGCTGTAATTTGATCAGATTCGGGCTTGAGGGGAGTGTAGGGCAGAGAAGTAGAAACAGCCAGGCGAGATTTCACCCGGCTGGCTGGAGCCTCTAAAGTTCCTGCTGCTGGAGCTTGTCTTGCCGCCCCAGATTGAGTGAAGCCTTCGGTATTAAAGACGCCATCTGCTTTGGGAGATTTCCGCAACACCGGCTTCGGAGCAGGTAGATCACTGGTTTCGGTGGGCAATGTAGAAGATAACACTGGCGCAGTTACATCCGTCGGGACGGCAGATCGCTGTAGTTCTGGCGACGTGGGTTTGGCTGACAGAACTTGACCCAACAGCCAGTTGGTTTGCACCACCAATAGTACCCCCACAGTTCCCCACACGGCGGACAGCTTGAAGCTCTGAGGGCGGTTGGATGGGCTGGGAGCGGACATGGCTAACGCCTGGGTTTCCGGATTGGGGCTAAACAATCCCGATCGCACCAGGGTGCGTTCTATACCATTGACCATTTGCTGGCAGAGCTTCCGCCACACCGATTGAATATCGGCTGGGGTGAGGTCGGGGCGCAGGCTAGGTTCGCCAAACGGTGTCACTAGCTCCTGGACAAAAGCTGCTGTTGCCACAAATTCTGGAGCCGCTTCGGGCACGAGACGGGCGCGGGTAACAAAATCTAAGCCAAAACTCCAGAGCGGTAGCTTTTGTCCGGCACGTCTGCCATAAATCCGCACACCTGTCAGTTGAGATAACTTCAGCTGTCTCAGAAACTTGGCGATCGTTTGACCCACCCAATGCTGCTCTGGGCAAATCACGGCCTCACTCATCACATGGAGCAAATCTTGTTTAGGCAACAGCTGTAGCCGAATCCCCCCTGTAGTCAGGTAGCGATCAAGACTGGGATTAAGCAAACGGTGCAGCAAAAAGGCGATCGCTTCCCAGTCCGATTGCTGCGCCAAAGTCAGTGCCGGTTCTGCCAAAGCCGGATGCAGGGCAGCAGGCAGCTGCAGCCACTCCACCCAGACCGGAGGTTCAACATCTTTTGCCTGTCCATAGAGCATGGCAGCCTGGATCCCTTGAGGGGCCAGCGTTTCTAAGAAATCCGCTACCCACTGCTGCGCTTGCGCCTGGTCAGGTGCGCGAGTTGCGGGGAGGCAAGTGCTGCAAAACAGATGCAGCGTCGATTCTTTGAGGGCGGCAGTAGTCACTTGCAGCCCTTGCGCTTCACCCGCCTGATTCAGCAAGCGCTGGATCGCTTCCACATCTCCCCAGCGTCCCCATTCTCGCAGCATTTCTCCAGGCGGCGTCAAGTCTACCCGCAGTTTCCAGTCGGGCTGGGTTTCGCCCGTGACCTGAAACAGAATCACGGCATCCCGGTAGCCTGCAATTTCTAGCTCGCGCAGGCGACGAGTAATCGGTTCACTTACTAAAGAGGGATCCGGGCTGTAGGCTGCGCCACAGGCCACCCAAAGCCGCTTGGTCGTCATAGCGGCTAGCGGCGTCGCCCCCGATTGAACCGTAGCGGGAGGCGTATAGGGGACCGTTTTGGCACTCACCTGCACGGCAATGCCCAAATTGCTTAGGGTTTCGCTCAGGTAGCTGGCGATCGCAATCTCCTGCCCCTGTTTGGCCAAACTACGATTGGATAACGCCAGTGCCGTATTTTCTTTGTCCGTATCCTGAAACGCCAACTTGGTACTGCGGCTGCCTGCCGATCGCTTCCCCTGCTGCAGTTGTTCCAGGTGGCGATCGAGTTGATTGAGGTGGATTACCGCATTCCATTCAGGCCGGGTAGCCCCCGGTTGACTGCCATACAGCTGAACCCGATAGATGGGAGAGTGGGTTGCCGGTAAAAGCGTGTTCGGGTTGGTGTGCTGGAGGGTTTTAATCATCCAGAGCAGCGTTGGCATGCGCTCAGGGCAGGGGGTAGCCTGACACAAAATATGCAGACTATTGCCGCGCAGCCGAAACTTTGCCCGAATTCCGCGTGAATTCAGCGTTTGAGCAACCCATTGGCTCAAGGCAGATGCGTGATTTGAGGAGGATTTGTCCACAGCGTTTGGCATTCGAGACCCTGGCGTTTCAACTCGCTAAGGTTGTAACACATTCCACAGGCAAGCAAACCATTCCAACTCAATGAATTTCGGGATCTTAAGGATCCATCCAAACACTGGTTTAGGCAATTAGGATACTCTGACTCCGAATGGCTCTCGTCATTTTAACGATCTATTAGCATGTTGTTATACAACTTCATCTCATTTTTCTACCTTTGAGGACAACGCCCAGACAATTTTGAGATTTTTAGGAGTCGAATTTTATGAAGTTCTCGCTAAGATCCCGGCGTTGAGCCTCGGCTCCGGCTCTCCGTTAATATCCACCCCTTCTCCTACCTACCCATTGATGCTTGATTTCAAACTTCCCACCCAAATTCTGCTGAGTTTGACCACTGCCCCCCTGCTGCTAGTGTTGATCGGCAGCAAAACTTTAGCGGCAGCGATGACCGATCTGGGGCAAGCCAGCGAAGAAATTTTTCGGGGCGATCGCCTTCCCGTTCTGCACATCCCCAAACATCCAGATCCAGAGCAGTAGTCCAGCCTTTGGTTTTTCTGAGTTGAGGTGCTTGTAGCCATGTCACTACAAGCATCAACGCAGCTTAATACACAACTTAATATAGACAGCGATGGCGCTGAAGCAATTTACCCTACAAGATCGGGCGATCGCACTTGCTCATGAACCCTCCTGGATCCGAGGCTAATAATCGCTTTGGCGCTAATTATTCAAGATTCTGCAGCCCACAGTGCGATCGCTACCAACTTAATTAATTTGCTTAGTTTTTTTGCTGAGAAACACTGATTTTCGTTTGTATAACGGTGACTTACGAGTTTGGATTCCGGAATATCAGTGTGGTACTTACCCATAATGATCGCTGGCAATGGCAAGCTTACTTTGAGCTTAAGCGGGCGATCGTCCTGCACCGTTTAAACGTAGAACTTCCCCTGACTAAGATCTACCGTCACGTTAGTTTTTAGGGATGGTTGCTCACAGACGACAGTATTTTTGCTTGGGGTAGGGTACGTGAACGATGCT
>DATNOY010000432.1:0-2247 GCA_036703495.1 Coleofasciculaceae cyanobacterium | reverse complement strand
TTAAAGCTTGACTCCTGTATTGAGCTATATGGGCTAGAACGCGATCGCGCCAAGTTACTGCAAAAGATTCGCGAGTCCCACCTCATGCCCTTTACGCACATTACCCCTGAGTCACCTCGTTGCCTGATTGAATCTTTGGTGAGCGGCACGCCGATTGTGGGTTATGAAAGCCAGTATGTTGAAGAGCTAACGGAGCACTATGGGGGCGGTGCATTTGTCCCGGTTCATGACTGGCAGAAACTAGGGGAGTTGATTGCTGCGTTATATCACGATCGATCGCGTCTGTCCCAATTAATTCAAGAAGCTGGCACAAATGGGGCTCGGTTCAATGATGAAGCGGTATTTCAGGAGCGTAGTCAGCTGATTAAACAGCATTTGGTGGTCTGCAATTCGAGCCGGACACGTACTTGATTAGGGGCAGCAGAGATATCCACAAGCAGTATTTCCTACAGCATGAAGTCCAACCTATGTTTTGAGAGGCCTGCAAAGCAGGCCTCTCAAAACATATTACTCCGGCAACATTTGAGAATGCCTAAACCCCAGGAGCTTCATTGTGAGGCGCGCTTCGTGCGCCTCACAATGAAGCCTATTAAATTGCCAAGGTAATAGCTTGGTTTTAGTCAAACGCGAAGCGCTTATGTTAAAAAACTCCCCTCAGTTACCCGTCTGAGAGGAGCCAAAATCCTAGAAAATAAAGAGAGCCTAACCTAAACCTGATGATATAAATCTTCTATCTGGCTGAATGAATCTCAGCCTATTGCGACCTCAACCTATACCGTGCGACGAGTCATGAGACCCCATAGGAAGATGGCAATCATCGCGCCAATTACAGCTACTAGCAACCCAGGAATACTTAAACCTGTTGCGGCAAGTTGTAATGTTCCTGTAGTCAGTAAGGTATATAGACTGCCTCCTAAAAAGGCACCAATAATTCCTAGGATAACAGTAGCTACGATGCCGCCACCTTGATTTCCTGGATAAATTGCTTTTGCAATTGCACCTGCCAAAAGACCTAAAAGTAGCCAAGCGATAATATTCATTTTGAATTCTCCGAGCTTTTATGGGGTTCAACCTTGAATCCAAATTATCAATCTGCAGCTAAAACTCCTTCTATCCCTAGAAATAACCCTTGAATACCTTGAGAGAGAGGAGTTAACTTATAGCGCTTTGCACTTGATTAAGTCTGGGTGATTTTTTAGAAGCTTCGCGAGGCTTCTAAAAATAACTAAGGGATCTGCGGGAAAATCGTATACCTATGTAGGGGCACAAGGCCTTGCGCTCCTACCGCTAATGTTGTTGCCAGTGGGAATGTTATTAAATTGCAAATCCCTAAGTGCCTCGGCGCAATTAAAAACCAAATTTGAAACCCTGTACTGCTCGCGCAGCAGGCGGTTCAGGGTTTTAAGGTTACTTATGGCTGATGCAATTGAAAATTGCTGTATTTACTCTTGGATGACGGCAGCCGATCGGAGCTTGGCATGTCCCGATCGGCTGTCATGATTGTCTTGAAAAAAGATTACTAGGGTGATTGCTAGGGTGAATCAGGCTATCCCAACGATCGCAAGATCTGGCGAATTTTAGCCTGCTGTTGGCGATCGAGTGCTGCTGGAAAACTCAACTCTATTGAGACTCGCAGCGGTGGTAAAGTATCATTTGCCGGTCTAAACATCACTCCGTTTTGGAACTGTAACTCGGGTTCTAGCACGTTACCTAGCACCTCAACAGTTTCCACCTGAGCCAGCAAACTTTGCGGCAAAGTATTTTGTCCTAGGTTCATCAGCAAAGCTATGGTTGGATTGCTATCTTGAAGCAGATCAAGCTGAAAAGCAGGGATACCGCTGACTTCTAGCCGCAAATCATGCATTCCCATTTCATTGACTTTGGCAAGATAGGAGGTGCCTTCCCACTCTTCCCAAAAGAGTTGTGCCGTTGTTCTCACCTGTTTTCGCACCTTTAATTCATCCGCAGGTTTGAGTTCGCGGAAGGCTCGCCGTAGGCTGGTCGCAATAAACTGCAGCGACTGAAACGGCTTGTCGGTTTCGGTACGGCGTTGAGAATACCACTCTCGCACATCGGAATATAGAACCACCATCAAGTCGTCTAACTGGGTGCGGCTCAGATTAATGAAGTCAACCGATAGGATGGCTTGCAGTTTGTCGGTGGCAATTCCTCGGACGATCCGAGCGTCCAGCAGAGCCCGTGCCCCATAGTCGCCCACTAACTCTATGCGCACTTCGTCAGGGATGT
>DATNOY010000431.1:0-4030 GCA_036703495.1 Coleofasciculaceae cyanobacterium | reverse complement strand
ATCAACGGCATCCCCGACTTTGAAACCCAGAAAACCTACTCCATCCGGGTGCGCACCACCGATGTCGGCGGCAAATTCCTGGACAAGGTGTTCACGATCGCCGTTAACGATCTGCTGGAAGCACCGGGTGTCACTCCCCCCCAAGATCTGCTGCTCTCAAAAAGCGACATCAATGAGAATCAGCCTGCCGGGTCGCTTGTGGGCACCTTTACGACACAGGATCCCGATCCGGGCGACAGCTTCACTTACTCGCTGGTCCCTGGCACTGGCAGCACCGATAATGCTGCTTTTACCCTGGCGGCGAATGGTGACTTACAAATCAATAGCATTCCTGACTTTGAGGCGAAAACTAGCTACTCCATCCGGGTGCGCACTACCGATGTTGGCGGCAAGTTCCTGGAAAAGGTGTTCACCATCCAGGTGAATAACCTGCCCGAAAATCCGGGGGAAACCGCTCCGACCGATCTGGTATTGAGCAATGCGATCGTCAATGAAAATGTCCCCGTCAACACCTTGGTTGGCACCTTCAGCACCATCGATCCAGATGTCGGAGATGTCCATACCTATGGACTGGTGCCCGGTTTCGGGGATAATGCCTCATTCACAATTGTGAATAATGAGCTGCGGATTAGCACCTCTCCTGATTTTGAAACCAAGCCTGCCTACAGCATTCGGGTCACCACCACTGATGTCGGGGGTAAGAGCTTCACCAAAACCCTGACCATCACGGTTGGCAATGTTAACGAAGCGCCAGTGATTACGGCTTCGGCCGGTTTACTCTCCTACAGCGAGGGCAGCGGCGCAGTCAAGGTGGATCCGGGCGTCAAAGTGGTAGATATTGACAGCCCCAACCTGACCGGAGCCACCATTACGCTGGCAGGCTATGTACCAGGGCAAGACAGCCTCGGCTTTACCAATCAGGGAACGATTCAGGGCAGTTTTGATACGGCTACAGGTATCCTGACGCTGACGGGAACCGCTACTCTGTCAGCCTATGAAGCGGCCCTGCAATCCGTTACCTATGCCAACAGCAGCGGTAACCCCAGCACCACCAATCGCACCGTTCGGTTTACAGCTACAGACGGCACCAATACGAGCAATATTGCTAGCCGCACGATTCAGATCCTCACCGTTAACACAGCTCCCACGATCGCCACTTCAGCCGGTGGACTGGCTTACACCGAAAACAGCGGGGCCGTCGCCATTGATCCAGGCGTTACCGTCACCGATGTGGACAGCCCCAATTTAACCGGGGCCACGATCGCCCTCAACAACTACGTTGCCCAGCAGGATGTTCTCAGCTTCAGCCCCCTCAACAACGGCATTACCGCCAACTTTGATGCGGCTACCGGCATCCTCACCTTGGCAGGCGTCGCCTCTTTAGCCAACTACCAAACCGCCCTGCAATCGGTTAAATACACTAACCTCAGCAGCAATCCCACCACCAGCGATCGCACAGCCCGCTTTAGCGTGACAGATGGCGCAGCCACCAGCAACATTGCCAGCCGACCGATTCAGATCTTGGCGACAAATACCGCTCCGATTGTCACCCCCTCTAGCGGCATTCTGTCCTATACCGAAAACAGCGCTGCCCTTCCGATCGATGCTGGCATTGTCGTCAGCGATGCGGATAGTCCCGTTCTCAGTGGAGCCACGATCGCCATTGGCGGCTATGTGCCTGGGCAAGATCTGCTGGGCTTCAGCAATCAACGGGGCATTGCCGGCAGCTTTGATGCGGCTACTGGCGTCCTCACCCTGCTGAATCAAGCTTCAGTCGCGGATTACCAAGCCGCACTGCAGGCAGTCACCTATGTCAACACCAGCGACAATCCCAGCAGTGTTAATCGGACTCTGCGCTTCACCGTCACCGACGGGGCCGCAACTAGCAATCCAGCAACGCGCACCCTGCAAGTGATTCCGGTCAATGACGCGCCTAAGGCCACCACCTCCGTCAAAACCATTACCTTTCCGCGCAGTGCCGGAGCCGTGGCGATCGACCCCAACCTAACGCTGAGCGATGTGGATAGCCCCAACTTAGCGGGAGCCACAATTAACCTGAGCGGCTATGTGTCTGGGGAAGATGGGCTGATTTTCAACGATCAAAATGGTATTACCGGCAGCTTCAATGCCTCAACCGGAACCCTGACCCTAACGGGGACTGCGTCTCTGGCAAACTATCAAGGGGCACTGCGATCGATCCTTTACACCAACACCAGCGATCGTTCGATCATTAGCCCGCGCAATCTGGAGATCACTGTTACCGACGGGGTAGCCAGCAGCGATCCCGCAACGGCTCGGCTGCAAATTCAGTTTGATAAAAGCGACACCATTCCTGTTCTAGATTTAAACGGCAATGGGTCGGGGCGAGACTTCAGCACCACATTTGTGATCTCCGGCACGCCCGTCAAGGCGGTCGATAGTGGGGCTCGTTTGACCGATTCCGATAGCGCCGTCCTCAGTTCCGCTCAGGTCGTCATTTCGAATCTGCTCGACGGCAAAAATGAAGAGTTGATGGTCGATACCATTGGCACCGGGATTCGCGCTTTCTATGACTCGACTAAGGGGTCGCTCAGCCTCACGGGAGCCGCCTCACCAGACGTTTATTTGCAGGTGCTACGCAGCATTCGCTACCAAAATCGATCGCTTGATCCAAATCGCGCCACGCGGGTAATTCTCTTCTCCGTCAGCGATGGCACCAACAGCAGTGAACCCGCCCAGACGGCTATTCAGTTAACCCAGATCAACCTGGCTTCCGCCCTGCCGGCCCCTCAATCACTGGTGACCACTCCCGCAACAGACTTAATCGATGCACCTCAAGGCAATGATACCGTCACCTCGGTTTGGGCCAATTTGCAGCAAAACGATCAAATCGATGGCGGTAGCGGTTTCGATACGTTGACGCTCACCGATGGGGGCGGTGCGGCCCTCGTGGATGTGGGCAATCCGGTCAACCAAGTGCGGGGCGTCTTGTCTGGCATTGGCACCGTCACCAATTTTGAATACTTCGACTTCAGCGGTTTTACAGGCAGCGTCACGATGATGGGCAGCAATGCCCTAGACGATCGCCTCAGTGGCGGACTGAGCAATGACACGCTCTCCGGAGGCGGGGGCAACGATCGCTTAATCGGTAACGGCGGCAACGATCGCCTAGATGGCGGGGCTGGCAACGACACGATGATGGGTGGGTCGGGCGATGATGTTTACATCGTAGACAGTCTCAAAGATGAGGTTACGGAAGGCGTAGAATCTGGCTTTGATACCGTGTATGCCTCAGTCAGCTGGGCACTGGGCAACGAGATTGAAGACCTGTTTCTCACGGGTGGGGCGATCGCGGGCACTGGCAACGCGCTCAGCAACAAGATCACCGGCAATGAGGCTAACAATACCCTCAACGGCGGCGATGGCAATGATCTACTGTTTGGCAACGGCGGCAGCGACGTCATCAACGGCGGCAACGGCGGCGATACCCTGTCTGGAGGGAACGGCAACGACAAGCTCAACGGCGGCAACGGCAACGACAAACTGATGGGAGATCAGGGTAAAGATACGCTGACGGGGGGTAGGGGCAAAGACCAATTCTGCCTGATGAACCGTCAGAAGCGCAGCCTGGATACAATCACGGATTTCCGCGCAGCTGACGATACAATCTGCATTTCACGTAAAGGCTTTAGCTCCCGGCTCCAGCGCGGCTACATTTCTCCTGATCAGTTTGTCTTGGGTAGCAAAGCCCAGGCTGCCAGCGATCGCTTCATCTACAACAAAGCCACAGGGGCATTATTCTTCGACATTGATGGCGTGGGGGGGGCATCCCAGGTCCAGATTGCCCAACTCACCCAGCGAGCCACGCTCACCAGAGCCGATATTTTCATCATCCGCTAAGGATCACGAATCAATTAAAATCGAGCTTTTAATTTTGGGTTGTATCCAATCCACGTTCCTACTTGGCTTTGGACTAAATCGCGTCAAATTTTCTGCAAGCCTCGCTCCGTGAGGCTTGCAGAAAATTTGACGCAGGAAAATGGGTTTGCCG
>DATNOY010000430.1:0-7449 GCA_036703495.1 Coleofasciculaceae cyanobacterium | reverse complement strand
CTGTATCTGCTGCACGCCAAATTTCTATTCCTCCAGAAATATTCACATTCGGCTATTTCAGCTATTACAGAGACTTATTAAGTCTTTTGCAGGAAGCTGCAAAAAAGCCGGAAATACTATGCTAGTGTAGTGAACAAGGATTTCAAAATTTCATAAATTCAGCGCAAGTTAAAGCAAAGCCTTCGGCTATCGATGCGAAAGTCAAATGCTTGAGCTTATTCCCTTAAGGGATTTTATTAAGCTCATTATTTTGTTAGCTGAGTTGGCTTCCAGCAGTAGCTGGAATGTTATTGACGGCACATTAGTGCTGCGGTAGCGTTTATGTCAGCTCAGTGTCGTACGCCCCAGGCAGCTGTTCCAGCCCACTGAATCAACCCAATTGGGATTGATTAAGGCTTGCTGCATTTGCATTCCTGCATCTATGTAGATTTTGATGCCCCAACTATTTTGCTATATCTAATTCTTATGCTGCCCCATGACTTACAATTCTATTCCTCTAATTATTCCCATTCTGGCTACAGGGTATGTTCTGGCGGTGTATGTTTTGCTTAGGCTAGCCGAGCGATCGGGAGCTTGAAACAGACCGGAAGAGAGGGCAACTTGGTAACCTCCTGTCCTTCTTGCAACGTTTATTCTTTCGCTAGCATGCCGCCAAACGCCAAAGCAGAATCCGGAGCAACCGGCAACAACTCAATAGGTTCTAACCTTCACAGGTTATGAGCGTGAGAGGCAATTGTGCCTCTCACGCTTTTGTATGGGTTGATTTCATGGATTGACCAAAGACATCGCGAGACTAGCTACTCAGCAATTTCTAGCGATGGCAGACGCTGAGAAACTGCGGCAATATCTACCTGTTCTACTACGGGCTTGCAACCCAGCCATTGCACTGAAAGCTGTGCAAAGGTTTCTGGACATCCGCTCACATAAAATTGCGTAGGCATGGCAATGCGGGTGTTTCGCAACCCCAAAAGCTCCAACTCTTGTGCAGCTGCACTAATCACATGCACTGCCGGATCAACTAAGCGAACCGATCGCGGCAAAATGGATCTGAGAACAGGGGCCAGGTGCGGATAGTGAGTACAGCCGTAAACCAAGGTGTCAATCTCCCGCTCCATTAAGGGAGCTAAGTATTCTTGAGCCACCTGCCGAGTGTAGCGATCGTGGATACGATTATGTTCAATCAGTGGCACAAATTCTGGACAGCCAACCTGCCAAACCTGAACATGTGGATCAATTTCATTCACAGCTTGGCGGTAGGCATTGCTGGCGGCTGTTGCGGGTGTCGCAATCACACCAATGCGTTTTCCTTTTTTAACAGCCGCTCGCGCACCTGGTAAAATCACGCCCAAAATTGGCATATCAAACTCAGAACGTACCGTTTCTAGCGCTAGGGCTGAACTGGTGTTGCAGGCCATGATCACCATCTTGACGCCTTGCTGAGTCATCCAGAACAAGATTTCTCTGACATACTGAAGGATCTCAGCCTGCGATCGGATGCCATAGGGCAACCGCGCCGTATCTCCAAAATAGAGAGCAGACTCATGGGGAAGCTGCCGATAAAGCTCTCTCAGAACCGTCAACCCACCTGCTCCACTGTCAAATAAACCAATTCTGGCTCGCTGCAAATCGGCCGATGCCGGCCGATTCAGCCGTAAAACCTTAGAGTTTGAGAGGTTCATATGATCTGGGTTAGCTGCCACAGAATTGGGTTGCTCGGTTTGAGAATCGCTGGATGATGAAAAACTAGGCACTGGAATTCGCATTAATAAGGGTTTGAAGAATTATAGGTTGTACTGAGATCTCGTCAAGCTGTGAGGAGGACAGAACAAATAGCGAACGATCGCTAGATCCGCTCACTAAAGCTAATCTGCTCAATCTAACCCAGGGGCACTAACTTTCTAGTTCAGTTGATTGATCAAGATAATAGCTACAGATAGCGGCAAACCTAAATTAAAAATGAGTTTTTGAGCATTAGTAGAGTATTTAATTGCAGATGACGGAAGAGTCTAGCATGAAATCAGCAACACAGCAGCTTTTGCTTGAACAATCCGATGGTAGTGCTATGCGCCCACGTTGCTAGCAGGGGTCCGACTACTTAGATTCGGGCACAGATTCCAGATTCTCTGACGTATCCTCTCTTTGAAAGGCTAATCGCAGTAAGGGGGGAGCCAGAAAGGTGGTTAGGATCACCATAACAATGATGGCCGCATCTAGGGCATCTGAGAGAACACCTGTAGCCGCACCTACCCCTGCAAACACTAAACCTACTTCGCCCCGCGGAATCATGCCAATGCCGATCGCCAATCGGTTGATTTTATCTTGCCCAAAGACAACTGCTCCCGTCACGAGTTTGCCCAAGATAGCCACAACGACTAAAAAACCAGCAATAATCAGCCCTTCTCGATTTGCTGGATCCAAGGGATTGAGGACACTCACATCAGTCTTAGCGCCAACGACCACAAAGAAAATAGGGACAAACATATCGGCGATCGGTATCACCTGCTCCTCTAACTCTGCCCGTTTCTCAGTTTCAGCCAGTACTAGCCCAGCCGCAAATGCCCCCAGAATTGCCTCTAGTTGAATCGCCGCGCCGATATACGACAGGGCAAATGCAAAAATTAACGAAGAAATCAGCAGCTGCCCCCTCGTCTGCATCTTGTCTACCAGAGCGACAAAATAAGGGCTGAGCAAACGACCCAACAGAATAGCCCCAATCAAGAATACGGTGGCGCTAATAATCAGATAAATAATATTGCCGATCCGAATTTCTCCCGTTTTCGCCAAACTAGCAACAACTGCCAGCACAATAATCCCTAGCACATCATCCAGCACGGCAGCGCCGATGATAATTTGTCCTTCCCTGGAGCTGAGCCTGCCAATCTCAGCTAGCACCTTGGCTGTAATGCCAATACTGGTTGCCGTTAAGGCAGCCCCCGCAAAGATAGCTGGAACCGGCGGAACGCCAAACCCGAAAACCAACCCAAGTGTGCCTGCCACAAAAGGAACCGCCACTCCAACCACAGCCACAACTGCTGCCTGAGGACCAACTCGGAGCAGTTCTTTCAGATCGGACTCCAAGCCAATCTCAAATAACAGAATGATTACGCCAATTTCAGACAGAACGGAGACAATTTCGCTGATTGACCCAGCCACCGCTTGAACAGACTGTTGCTCTAAGCCGGCAGTTGCCTGTAGCAAATCAAGGATCAGAGAGTGAAAACCCTGCTCACCATCAGGAAATACCAATAAGTTGAGGGCAGAAATTCCGACAATCACCCCGGCAATCAACTCTCCCAAGACGGGCGGCAGGTTAATGCGCAGGCAAAGTTCTCCAACTAACTTGGAGGCAAAGTAAATGACGATTAAGCTCAGCAGCACCCCGGCTAACACTAGTGGAGCATTTGCAGCCTCGGCTGCGGTTGCCAGTGGCATGTTGAAAAAAACTTTGGAAAGCAAGTGAACCGGAGAAGTCAAGGGAGCTGTCCAAACAGTTAGATCGACCATGCCTATGCAAAACTCATCCTGTCTACTGTACAAGTTTCTTTACAGTTAAGGAAATAGCTGTGTTTACAAATTAGAAGGTATCTGCGCTAAGGGATATCCCCCTTGGAAGAGAATCGATTCTAAAGTTGCTGCTTGAGCTTTGAGGATTTTGATATTTAATGAAATGAGTACAGAGGCTGCGCCCCTGTACTCCAATCCAAGATTTTACTGAAGCCCGGCTCTTTAAACAAACACCCGATGCTGTAAAGAAGGCATTTGGCGGCGAACTTGTTCTAACCGAGTATGGTCGATAGAGGCAATGGCTACACCGGGTTTCTCCCCCGCATCCGCTAGAATGATTCCCCACGGATCAATAATGACGGCATGTCCATGCGATTGACGCAGCGTGTTGTGCCGTCCGGTTTGAGCCGGTGCAATCACATAACAGGTATTTTCGATTGCTCTGGCTTGCAGCAACACTTGCCAGTGATCTTTGCCGGTGTAAGCTGTGAAAGCAGCCGGAATCACCAGGACCTCTGCACCCATATGAGATAAATGGCGGTAAAGTTCTGGAAAACGCACGTCATAGCAAACGGATAACCCTAAGCCACCTAGCTCTTTAGACATGTACACAGGTGGCAACCGCATTCCAGCTAGGACGCTTTGAGATTCTTGATAGGTATTGCCATCGGGCAAGTTCACATCAAATAAATGTACCTTCTCATAACGCACTAGCTCCTCGCCATCAGCGCCCATCAAAATAGCGGTATTGTAAACCTTGCCTGTGCCGGTCGGAACTGGAAAGCCACCGCCCAACAGGGTGATTTGGTACTTCTGGGCCATGGTCTTGAGGAATTTTTCGCTGGCTTGAGCGATCGCTTCTGCCTGAGACAGCTTAGCTTCCTCATCACCCAAAAAAGAGAAATTTTCGGGTAAGCAGACTAACTCGGCTCCCTGCCGAACCGCAAGGTCAATTAAATCTTCAGCCTGAGCCAGGTTTTTACTCAGGTCTGGCAGGCTATTCATTTGCACGGCAGCGGCAAGGTAAGACTTCATAAATGTAGCGAGGTAGGTATAGCACAGTGGAACTAGACGTAATTCAGAATTGCATAGTTTGACCTCGGCCAAACTAAACAAGTGATAGAGTCTATGACGCGATCAGTCTATTTATCAGTTGATTGAGATGAACAGGGGATTCACTCTATCCATGACTGCTCATGAGAAATAGCCCTAATATCTTCATTTTAGTTTCACGTAGAACAGAAATAAAACTATCAGTGAATGCAAATTTTAGGCTCAAGTTTCACTAGCCTGTGCAGCTGAGTCTTTCAGGTTTTATCGCGGTTTGCACTTGGCTAAAACCAGATAATTTTTTGAAAGCCTCGCTCCGCGAGGCTTTCAAAAAATTATCTGGACTTGACTCCGTTGAAAAGTGCTTATAAGGGGTTTTAGATAGGCGATAGCTTTTTTGAGAGCAGCATGCACGTAGGGTGCTTCAAATCATCAAACTGATCAAAAATTAGGAGCCTTCAGCTATGAGCCAAGGGCTAGCTTAGTTCAGCTACCAAAAATTGTTTTTAAGAGCGCCTAATTAAAGTCTTAGTAAATTCGGCTAGCGCTGAGGTTGTCAAATTCTGAGCAGAATTCTTTAATAACTTTGGGGACATCAAATGTATCGCGATCGCCAAACCTGTTCAGATTGCTGAAGACCAATCAGCTCTGATTTTTTTGGAGATCTACAGCTGCATTGAATTAGGGTTACTTAACACGCAGTCTTTAAGATATGGTCTTTGCGATATTGAAGATTGCACTTACTGTTAAGCACACCATGACTGCTGAAGTCTGAATCCTGTAGGGGGTTTCATAAGGTTGCCTGCATCAGACAACGTTAAGACAACTCACCCGTCAGGTTCTACAGACGAACGGCAATTGCTGATAGTTATCATGTGAAATTTCCCTCCCTAGAATTCCCTACTTAGAATAATGTCAAACCTGGATTCCCTGAGCGTTTCTCCTCGCTACCTCAATGTCATGCGAGAGCAAAATCCCTTCATGTCTGATTCCCTGTTGGCTGACTGTAACTATGAGGTTGAAGGCGTAGCGGCCATCATTGAGCCCCTGCTGATCGCACCTCAGCGTTGTCAATTCACCTCACTTTATGTCCAAGCAGTCACCACTGGTCGCAACACCTTCTTAGCCACTAACCTAGTGCCAGATCAATTGGCTCAAGTGACGCCGCTCGCCTCGAGTTGGCTGATTGGGCGCAGCCCTGCCTGCGCTATTATTGCGAAGCACAAAACTGTTTCTCGCTGTCATGCAGTCATTAAACAGCACCTGAGCGGGCTATGGATCGCTGACATTGGCAGCAGTAATGGCACTTGGGTCAATCAGCGTCGCTTGCTGCCCGCTGAACAGAGGCTGCTGCGGGATGGGGATGTGATTCGATTCGGCAAGCTACAAGTCGAGTTCTTTCTCACCCGCTTTCTTACAGAATCAACGTCGATCCAGGTCGCAAACCTGTTTCAAAGTTAGTACTTGTTCAAGATGAGTACCTGAACAATTAGTACTTGTTCAAGATCAGCACTTGAGTTGTAACCCGTTTCTGGATGGAACACCTGTCCATCCCGTCTTTTATGGACCCTTATAAACCCTCAAGCGGTAGGCTCAAGAACCGCGCCAACTCTGCTCCTTTGTTCTCCAACTCTGAGAGAGACATAGGCTGTCCCACTCGGGTTAAAGGAATTTCGCCTTTTCCCTTGATTTTCAGATAGAGCGATCGCTTGGGATTAAGTCCTTCCTTTAAGGTCACCCGAATAGACTGAAGATCGTCTAGCGGATAGCTCAGCTCAATTTGGCGATTCTTGCCAGGGAAACCCCAACGGAACACCTTGGCTGTTCCCGTAGTTTTGTCAAACTCGTTGTAACCCCCGCCCACGTCTAGGGCAATAATTGCCCATAGATATAGCCCCAAGGCTAAACCGGCAATGCCATAAAAGCCCATAGCAATGCCTTGCGGAATGAATACGAGTTGGGTTGGGTCGGAAAACGGCAGAAGATTAACCCCCAAATAGCTCGATAGCCCCGATAGCAAGAAACCTGCTCCACCCAATGTTGAAACCGCTGCCCACAAATAATTGCTGAAGCGGCGAGATCCTAAAACCTGTTGACGAAGGATGAGATTGCTCTCATTTTTGGAAGTGTTGGAAGCGATCGGTGCAGCCATGAATAGAAATAGTGAGTTGCAAAAGTGTACTGAAGAGCATTGGGAATACTTTGATCCTAATCGGTCTCGGAATCAAACCCACAGAATTAAGATCTATAGCATTTTTCACTCCTCTGAAATCCAGAGGGCGTCGGAGCTGCGCCTCAGGCAAGCTTAAATCCTGCCCCCATTTTTGGACTGGATCAGCCTGAAAAAGCTACAGTCCAAAACTAGAGCCTATCCGGTCACCTCAATGGCATAGGATGGATCCATCAAAGGTCGGTTAGGGACTGCCTAACCTGCCAAATGGGTTTTTGGGTAAGCATTAAGTATATTTGCTTATTAAAACCAGATTAACCGGGATATTTCCTGAGAACACTGCGTATCAGATTGTAAAATTTTTCAGATGTACCTATCATATAGAAACGTTAATCCTCTCTCACTTAAGAGCCAAAAGGTTCGTGCCTATGGTTTTTATGGAGAGGAAGATATGGATTATTCCATATTCATTGGCGTCACGTTCAATGTTCGTTTCCACCTCTAAGCTGAGGCTTTCCGGCTTTATTTAGACAAGCTTTTGTGTCAGCGATCGAGGATGCACTGTCATATTAAGAGGTTTTGAAATGACCATAGCAATGGGGCGCGCGCAAGCCCAGCGAGGATGGTTCGACGTCCTCGATGACTGGCTCAAGCGCGACAGATTCGTCTTCGTGGGCTGGTCGGGACTGCTGCTGTTCCCCTGTGCCTTCTTGGCACTGGGCGGC
>DATNOY010000429.1:0-2463 GCA_036703495.1 Coleofasciculaceae cyanobacterium | reverse complement strand
GACCCAGAGTTGAAAAGAAGGCAACGGGCAGAACGCCCAAGAGGTTGAAGACGGCAATGACTCCAATGCTGTCCCACAGTCCCAACCCAAAGATATTGATCGCCAAAGAGCCTAGGGCGATCGTGGATAGCACCAAATTGGACGACAGCCACATGGTGAAGTTGTCAAAAATTCGCACATGCGATCGTGCCTCAGGTGGCACCCATTCAATGCCCTGCGCTTCAATACCCTGTTCTTGGCGAGTTTCGTGATCTTCTCTTTCGGCAATGTTGCTCATCGCTTTTCCTCTAATCCAGTTTCCAAGTAGAGTTTCCTGAGTGTTCAGATGGAGTTATGCACCCTGCACCCATCGACAATACCTAAAGATTTAAGAGCAACAAGGTACTTTACGCTACTAAATTAAGTACTAAATTAAGGATGTCTCTTGCTTGACCTGAATAAAGTTGTATTGAGAACTGGCAGCGATTGATTTACCCATTTGAGTTAGTAGCGTTGAGCCCATTTACTTGCGGTACGCAATTTATGTGGCAACTTTGCTATTAAATCTGATTTAAAGTAGTTAAAGCAATCGTTGAAGCGTTAGCTAAAATGCTTTGCTGCATTGGGGAAATCGGAGGAACGGACGATGCAAGTGAATACAGGAAATGGGACTCGTCAGATTATGTCAGATGGGTTAGCGGCTAAGCAAATACCGTTTACAGACATTCCTGTGATTGATTTTGCTGCCATGCAATCGGGCGATCGGGCTGAACGCCAGCAGGTTGCAGATCAATTGTGTCAGTCCTGCATTCAGGTTGGCTTCTTCTACGTCAAGAATCATGGGGTTTCGCAAACGGTCATCGATCAAGCCTTTGCCCAGGCTCAGCGGTTCTTTGCCCTGCCCTTAGAGGAGAAGATGAAGATTCATATCTCTCACTCTCCTAATCATCGGGGGTATGTGCCTCTGCTAGAGGAGAACACGGATCCAACGGCGAAGGGAGATTTGCATGAAGCGATCGATTTTGCGCTGGAAGTTGCTGCTGATGATCCGGACGTATTAGCCGGTAAGGTTCTGTATGGCCCGAATGTTTATCCTGAAAACTTACCCGGTTTTCGCCAGGCGATCGAGCAGTACTATTGGGAGCTTTACGATTTGGGTAGAAAGATCTTCCAGGCGTTTGCACTAGCGCTTGACCTGCCAGAAGATTATTTTGAGCAAAAGATTACAAAACCTCTAGCGCAGATGCGGTTACTCCGCTATCCCCCGCAAACGGGAACTATTGATGACAAGCAAATCGGAACAGGAGCGCATTCTGATTACGAATGTTTCACAATTTTAATGCAAGATGAAGTGGGTGGACTTCAGGTATTAAATAGTGCAGGAGAATGGATTGCGGCTGTTCCCATTCCTGGAACTTTTGTTGTCAATATTGGCGATCAAATGGCGCGCTGGACCAATAACCTATTTTCATCAACGGTTCATCGAGCCATTAATCAATCAAAAAAAGAGCGATTTTCTATCCCCTACTTTTTTGGACCAAATTATGACACGTTGGTAGAAGCGTTACCCAACTGCGTCAATTCTGAAAATCCAGCTCAGTATCAACCCATCACCACCGGCGAATACATCCTGAGCAGATTTAACGAAACCTTTGCTTACCGAGTTTCATAAGTTGGTAAAGATCGGACAGGGCGTTGAGGGCTAGTTCGCGCCGAGGGAATCGGTGCCTCTCCCATCACTAAGCCTGGCTCCCGAACAAACAGCCCTTCTCCTCGGGAAATTCTCTCTCGGGGCGGGGGTGAGGCAACTAAGATAAACACGCGTTGACCTTGCACGTTGTAGAGATTCTCGCTCGTACAAACCATTCCTTGCGCTTGCAGTTCCAGCATGCGCTGATCTCGAAGCTGGCGGGCATTTATCCCCTCATCCCAATCTGTTTCCATGAAAACTTCTTGAATTGCACTCATATTAGGTCTAAATAAATATCCATTACATTGTGGCGAATACGTTGTGGCGGACCGTTGTGGCGGACAGCGTAGGAATACAGCGTGTTGTGCAGAATGCGGTGGCTCAAGCCATCTTGATGTCAACTACCAGCAGCACGCTCAGTTGTCCTAGATTATCGGCTGTCCTAGACTAAATTCCTAGATTAACTTTACTACCTATAAGCCAATGTTATCGCAATCATCAGGAAAGCTGTGCTGAGATTTCGTTACATTTCTTGATATTCCGGTTAAGCTTACAGCATACATACCAAACCGTTCTCAATCCAACGATTCGGACTTATCAATATCATGACGACAACCTTACAAACCCAAGAGCGCGCTGACCTCTGGTCTCGCTTCTGCAACTGGGTCACCTCCACCGACAACCGCCTCTATGTGGGCTGGTTCGGCGTGTTGATGATTCCTACCCTGCTCGCCGCCACCATCTGCTTCATCGTCGCCTTCATCGCTGCTCCTCCTGTGGACATCGATGGCATC
>DATNOY010000428.1:0-2240 GCA_036703495.1 Coleofasciculaceae cyanobacterium | reverse complement strand
CTTGCACAACGCCATGGAGATCTCGTTCCAGTTGGGCTCGCGATCGCAGCTTCTCTAAAATTCGTTTGCGCTCCGTAATGTCGCTAAAAGTACAGATGACCTGCCGGATCTCCCCGACTGGCGTAAACTGCGGTTCAGCATTGACCAACAGCCAAATTGGTTCTCCTGCCTCAAGGACGGACTGATCGGATGACTTAGGGCTACAGATCCCCATCACGACATTCCTTACCGCAGAACGGGTGGCAATCGCCTGCGGTACTGGATGAAGGGCGCTAGGAAATACCGAACCATCCTCGCGAATCACTTGCCAATCTGGATCAAATGAAGTTTTGCCCAAGAGTTGATCTTCTGTGAGGCTTAATAGCTCTAAAGCTTTGGGGTTACTCAAAAGAATTTCCGTCTGTGCACTCTGAATCACCACCCCTACATTTAGGTCTCGAATCAGGGTGCGGAACAGCTCCTCACTGGCTTGGAGCGCTTGTTCTATAGATTGTCGGTCTTGCAGCTCTTGTTGTAAGCGTTCGGTGAGTTGATTCAGTTCTGCGGTGCGCTCTAGAACCCGTTGCTCTAGGTCGGCTTGGGTGTGTCGCAGATCCGCCTCGACCCGCTGGCGATCGCTTTTATACTCTGTCTCAATTAAACGCAGGGCCATTCCAGAGATCAAAACCCACAGGACAGGGTTAGGTGGCATAGCCAAAGAGCCGTTTAGAACATTGCTTTGGAGCGAAGCAATCGTCACCAAACAGCTCAGTAAAGCTAAACCGCTGATGAGAAAAACAAAGGCAATTGCAGCTTGCGAAATCTGCTTATTCATTGACAATACACGCAAGGATGACGTAACCCCATCTTGCCCAACCGCTTCGCTGCAATCGCAAATCTATTCGATACGAGTTGTCGCCAAAATATGAACTTTTGGATATTTGTATTTTATTTTTTTACTTTGATCGCATTTTAAGACCAACTTATGGTTGGCTCAAGGACAAAACTCACTGGATAAAACTCGCTTAAACTACTGCATCCGATCGATAGTGCGATATTGAATGGCTTCAGCTACATGTTGAGTCTGGAGATGATCACTCGCTGCTAAATCAGCGATCGTTCTGGCAACCTTGAGAATCCGATCGGTAGCTCTGGCCGAAAGCCCCAATTTATTGATTGCCCGTTCTAGCAGCAGGCGGGTTGGGTCATCTAGCTGACACCACTGCCGCAGGTGGCGTCCCTGCATTTCTGTGTTGCAGTGCAGTGCCTCCTTTTGGAAACGATCGCGGGCTCTAGCCCTAGCCACCTGCACGCGCTGCCGAACGGCGCTGGATTCTTCCCCTAGACTTTGCTGAGTAATTTCTTCGGGCTTCAGCCGGTTCACTGCCACCTGCAAATCAATTCGATCCATCAGCGGCCCAGATAGCTTGGCCCAATATTGCTCTCGGTGCCGGGGCGTACAGGTGCAGGGTTGAATCGTATCGCCAAAATATCCGCAGGGACAGGGGTTGGTGCTGGCTACTAAGGTGAATTTGGCTGGGAAAGAGACGGATTGACGAGTGCGGGAAATGGTGACATGCCCATCTTCTAGCGGCTGCCGCAAAAATTCCAGCACATCTCGCTTAAATTCTGTTAACTCATCTAGAAACAGAATGCCCCGATGGGCAAGCGAGATTTCTCCGGGGCGAGGAAAGCTGCCGCCGCCTACTAAGGAAGGTCCGGAAGCGGAGTGATGCGGACTGCGGAAAGGGCGATCGCTCACTAAGGTGCCCTTCTCTTTCAACAGTCCGGCAACGGAATGAATTTGCGTCACCTCTAGGGCTTCTTCAAAGGTCAACGGGGGCAAAACTCCAGGTAGCCGCCGGGCCAACATCGTTTTTCCACTACCGGGCGGCCCCACAAAAATCAGATTATGCCCGCCTGCGGCCGCAATTTCTAGCGCCCGCCGCGCCTGAGCTTGCCCTTTCACATCTCGCAAATCCAGTCCTGGGTAGCGCGATCGCGCTAGTTCCTCTGCTCCGTTGACTTTAACGGGTGGATAACGGTCGGGGTGGGTCAGAAAATCTGCGACTTCTGATAGATGCTGGAAGCCGTAGACCGTCAATCCTTCGACAACAGCCGCCTCCTGAGCATTGTCTATCGGAACAACGACCCCTTTAATACCCAACTGATGGGCGGTTGCGGCGATCGCCACCACTCCTGCAACCGGGCGCAACCCTCCATCCAAAGAGACTTCACCGAGAAACAGGTACTCCTCTAGA
>DATNOY010000427.1:0-3610 GCA_036703495.1 Coleofasciculaceae cyanobacterium | reverse complement strand
TGTAGACCATACTGCCCTTGCAGATAAGCTGCAACGGGCAACAAGCGCGGCTGGTTGAGTAAAATAGCCTCTACCATTAAGCAAGTTGAAGAAGCAGGAGCATAGTAGGCTCCCCCTGTCTTCAGCAGCTCCACCACTTCTGCTCCCCCATTGCGAGTCCGATCGGCAATCCGATCGATCGCTTCCAACGACAGCAGATCGGTGATGGGGATACCATTGACCGTTGAGTAACGAGGCAGCGGTACCATCAGATCGCCATGGCTACCCAGCACCATAGCTCGCACATCTGCCGGAGAAATTCCCAACTCCATCGCAATGAAGGTTTGAAACCGGGCTGAATCGAGAATGCCTGCCATCCCCATAACTCGCTCTGGCGGTAGCCCACTGGCTTTCCAGGCCAGATACGTCATGGGGTCTAAGGGATTCGTCACCACAATGATTAGCGCTTCAGGAGAATGGGCGATCGCCTGCTTGGCAGCATTCATGACGATGTCCGCATTAGTTCGCAGCAAATCATCTCGACTCATGCCGGGTTTACGCGCCAACCCTGCCGTGATCACAATGATATCGGAGCCATAAGTGTCGGCATAATCAATTGCGCCACTAATCTTACGGTTATGCCCCTCAATGCCGCTAGATTGCATCAAATCCAGGGCAATGCCCTGAGGGCGTCCCGGCAAAACATCGAGCAGAACCACATCTGCCAGATCTTTTTCGGCGATTCGTTGGGCTAGAGTGCCGCCAACGTTACCCGCACCGATGATGGAAACCCGAGTGGGACGACAAGAAGGGGAGAGGGGAGAGGTCATAACATAAGGGGGGGATAAGGCAGAGAGCAATTAACCAACCTTTTCCAATTGGTCTGCTTTGAGCCAAAAATTGGGGGTTGGGACATAACCAAACTTAACTAAGACATAATCATCTTTGGCATCCAAGACTTCCCCTTTGGTTTCAAAAATGTAGGGTGGAAAACGGGTATCGCTGGCTTTGGACTCTAAGCTATTTTCTAGCTTCTCCCGAATTGCCCGAACCACATCTCCTTTTTTGACTGCCATACGCGCCACCATGGATTTAAGAATATTAAATAACTGAGATTGCCTTGATTCTAGCCGATCTGCGCCAGGATACTCATCCACCCTTCTCTAATCATTCGCAGGAGCTTGAATGCTAAAGGAGCCATCCGGTTTTTTTGTAACCTGACTGCCTAACGCTTCGATGCGACTGATCGCCGTTTTTTGAGTGCGATCGTCCGGTGCGGAACTCAGAATCATCGTCCAAGCAGAAACCTGAGCAGTTTTGCTAGTGGGATTTTTGGCCAAAAAATCAGCCGTCTGCTGAGAGATAGCTGCGACATCGGCGCTGCCCGGCAAATCCGACAATCGCGCCCAGCTGGCCGCAGTTTCAAAGGATTGTTTGGCCGCTTGAGCATCGCCTAAAAACAGCAGTTGGTCGATGCCTAATTGACGCCAAACATAGTACGACCCAGCAGGCACATTAGGTTTAAGAGACTGCAATCCTTGCTTCATCAAAGCGACGGAGCGTTCAGGCATACCAGCATACAGAGCCGTGCTCGTGGACGCAAAGGTGTAGGCTTGCAAAAAGTAAGGATCGTGCCCTAAGACAACTTCAAAATAGTCTGGGCTGAGGTGATAGTCTGTTTTGGTGCGGGCTGCTTCGTCCCCAAAATATTGCAAGAAGTTGAGGAATGCCCCATCCGCAATCAGGTTGTTGTAGCCAAAGCTGGGAATTTTTTTGAGCAATGCCAGGCGATTTTGCTCTACTTCAACCGTTCGACGAATCTGTTCAGCAGAATCCGTTTGACTCCGGTGGAGCAATTGTTGAAGCTGAGGAACCTGGAGAGCGGCGATCGCTGCTCCACAAAGCAACATCACCAGAATAGGAATAACGGTTTGGTGCCAGCCCTGCAGTCTTGTTTGCACAGTCCCTCCTGCTTAATATTTTTAAAGATGGCGATCGGTTAGTCAAAACAAACCCGTACCTGATGTGCAGCCATGCTTTATCCGTTGGCTATTGTAGGAGTTTGACTGCCTCCGATCACTCGATAAAATTACGCATAATGGGCAGATTCATTCGATGTTAGCCTGCCTTAAGGTAATGATGATGGTCAATTAAACGGGTCACACTTCTTATAATGGGTCACGCTTTTTAAATTCAACTGAATTCAACCGTTACTCTCAAGGTTCAGGTGTCAAGATCGAAGAAGCTCCAAACCGCGTAATCTCTTGCTCAGCACCTTCTATGGCAGATCCCTCCGTTTCAATCGCCCAACATTATCATGAACGGACTAAATATCATGCTGATACCCTTCAGGAAGCTGACCTAGATTGGGACAAGCAGCCCGTTCCCTTCAAGGAGTATAAAATTGGTGCCTCGTTTGATCTGAAACCCTGGCTCACCGAGGCATCCGGCGGTTCTGCTGAGGAGCAAGGCTGGCGACGCCTGTCGCGATTGCTGTTCGGTAGCTACGGGCTAACCGTGAGGATGACGACCCGGATGAGCGGTGAAATGGTTTACCTCCGAGCTTCCCCTTCGGCTGGGGGGCTATATCCGGCTGAACTGTACTTAATTTCCCGGGGAACGCCCCTGCTGGCCGCAGGCTTATATAGCTACCAGGCCCAAAGCCATTCGCTGCTACGATTTTGGGATAGCGAGGTTTGGCCAGATCTACAGAAGTCCTGCTTTTGGCATCCTACTTTAGATGAAACCCAGCTGGCGATCGTCATTACATCCGTGTTCTACCGCTCATCCTGGCGTTATCGGGATCGAGCCTACCGCCGCATCTTTTTAGATACGGGGCATTTGTTGGGCAATCTGGAGCTAGCTAGCGCCATTAACGACTATCGCCCTCATCTGATTGGAGGCTTTATGGATGAATCGGTGAACCGCCTCCTATACCTCGACCCTGAACAGGAAGGGGTGATCGCCGTTCTTAGTCTGGCCGATCGGCTAGATGTCCGACAAAACCTGCCGCTGGCCCCTACCGCCTTGCCCTCTAACATCAACACAGATTATCCCGTTTTGCCAGACGGCAATCTTTTGGCTTATCTGCATGAAGCCACGAAAATTCCTGAAACACAGGATTCCCCTTCGCTCAAGATCTGGGTTGAAAAACAAGCAACTCAGGTAGCAATCCCTGCCCAGGCAGACAAATACAACTTTCCCTTTTGCCTGAAAGTGCCAATGAGTCCCACTGCTGCCATCGCTTGGGGCGATAATCTGGTAGATTTAGAAACTACCATTTTGAAGCGGCGATCGACTCGGGCGTTGAATGGGGCAAACCTGACGCTGGATGAACTGAAGGCTTTATTAGACTTCACCTATCAGCCCCAAAATTATATTGACCAGAACTTAGACCCAACGCCTGACTATTTTGATCTGAATTTGATTGAAACCTTCATTGCAGTCTCGGGCGTCGATGATTTGGAAGAAGGATGCTATCACTATGCACCCAGGGTGCAAGAACTGCGGCAAATTCGCTTTAAGAACTTCCGACGGGAGCTGCACCGGCTCTGTTTGGGTCAAAACCTGGGGCGAGATGCCGCAGTGGTGCTATTCCACACGGCCGATCTGGGTAAGGCGGTAATGCAAT
>DATNOY010000426.1:0-2971 GCA_036703495.1 Coleofasciculaceae cyanobacterium | reverse complement strand
AGGTGTGCAGCCGTTTCAAAATCTGTCGTGTAAAACCGAGGTGTGAGAACTGTTTCCGCGACTGCTTTTCTGGAGGACACAGTTCCCAAAGCAGGTTCCAAAGCAGGCTGAGATGGAGAATTCACCATGATGATGAAACATCGTTTATAAACTTCATAGCTAACAAGCTATAATACTTCCTGATTCCTGTCTAGGTTTGTTACAGAGAGAAATAAAGGGTAGGTTTTCGCAGGAATTTCATTAACTTATGAAAAGATTAGACCTTTCATCGCTTTATAGTTATAAAGTCTAATTTAAGCCTACTGGGCGTCTAAAGTTGATTGTCTAAAGCCGATTATCTAAAGCCGATCGATTGAGCAATTTCGCCGCTGATTGCTCTAGCAGGCATCCCCTAATTTGCATCACCTACTTGAAACAAGGAGAAATTTGACATGAGCCAAGATTTAGCCCAACGTCTGCGAGAAGGGACTAAACAGTCCCATACGGCTGCTGAAAATACAGCCTACATGAAATGTTTTTTGAAAGGAATCGTAGAGCGAGAACCCTTCCGTAAGCTGCTGACCAATTTGTATTTGGTTTACAGCACGCTAGAAGCCGAGTTGCAACGTTACCAAAATCACCCGATCGTTGGAGCCATGTATTTTCCAGAACTCAACCGCACCGCCAATCTGGAACGAGATTTAGCGTTTTACTACGGGGACAACTGGCGCGAGCAGATTGTCCCTTTACCGGCTGGACAAGTTTACGTCGATCGCCTTCACGACATCGCCAATACCGATCCAACGCTGCTGATTGCCCATGCTTACACGCGCTACATGGGCGATCTCTCCGGCGGACAGAGTCTGAAAAATATTATTCGCTCGGCGCTAAAATTACCTGCCGATCAAGGCACAGGGCTGCATGACTTTGAGCAAATCCCAACTGTAGAAGCCAAACGGGCCTTCAAGGACAAGTACCGCCAGGCTTTAAATGCCTTATCCCTTGATGAAGCCACGATTCAACGCATCGTCAACGAAGCCAACTACGCATTTCAACTGAATCGGGATGTGGTGCATGAGTTAGAAGACGATGTCAGAGCTGCCATCGGCGACCATGTGTTTGATCTACTGACTCGGCAAGAGATTCCCGGTGCCACTGAGCGCCCGGTTCACGGTACTGCCAAAGACCCTGTAGCGCTTGAATACAGCATTTAGGAAAAAGGGAAGGAAAGGCATCTAGAACGTCCAGCCTTCAGCTTCCCCATCCCTTCTTTACTGCCCCTGACTCTAGGAGAACCCTCACGCATGAGCCTGTTGCTGCCCACCGTTCAATTCGACTCCACCTTACTCCGCAAATACGACCAGCCTCTGCCCCGCTATACCAGCTATCCCCCTGCGACCGAGCTAAAACCAGAGTTTGAAGCCGTTGATTTTAGAGCAGCGATCGCCGTTGGCAATTATAAGAAAACGCCTCTATCGCTCTATTGTCATATTCCATTTTGTGAAACGGCGTGCTACTTCTGCGGTTGCAATACGGTGATTACGCAACGTAAAGCGATGGCTGCACCTTACTTGAATTATTTGGTTCGCCATATCCGCCAGATGTCGGCACTGCTGGGTCAAGAGCGTGTGGTGCATCAACTGCATTGGGGGGGCGGCACACCCAACTATCTTGCTCTGAGTCAAGTTGAGACGCTGTGGACAGCAATTAATCAACAGTTTCAGTTTGATCCCAACGCAGAAATTTCGATTGAGGTGAATCCTCGTACCCTCGATCGCGACTACGTGCTATTTTTGCGGGAGTTAGGATTTAACCGCATCAGCTTTGGTATTCAAGATTTCAATCCTCAAGTCCAGACAGCGGTGAACCGGATTCAGCCAGAAGAACTCCTGTTTCATGTCATGGATTGGATTCGTGAAGCAGGGTTTGACAGCGTCAATGTCGATCTCATTTATGGATTGCCTTTCCAAACGCTAGATACCTTCCGCAATACCATTGGCAAAACCATTCAGCTTGATCCCGATCGGATTGCAGTCTTCAATTTTGCCTATGTACCCTGGTTAAAGCCAGTGCAGCGCCGGATCTCCCCAGAAACGCTGCCCCAGGCAACCAAAAAACTGAAGATTCTGCAAATGACCATTGAGGAACTGACTCAAAATGGCTATCAGTTTATTGGCATGGATCATTTTGCTAAACCCAACGATGAACTGTCCGTAGCTCAACAGCAAGGGCAGTTACACCGCAACTTCCAGGGCTACACGACTAAACCCGAATCCGATCTCATCGGCTTTGGCATGACTTCAATTAGCATGCTGCATGATGTCTATGTGCAAAATCACAAGCGGCTGAAAGATTTCTACCAGGCGATCGATACAGAAGTTTTACCGATTGAGCGAGGCGTCAGCCTGACGCGAGATGATGTGGTGCGGCGAACTGTGATCATGGAGTTGATGTGCCAATTTGAACTCTCCAAAGATGATTTGGAAGAAAAGTATCACCTCAGTTTTGACCAAGATTTTGATGAGTACTTTTTGAATGAGCGATCGGCGCTAAAGAACCTGGAAGCCGATGGACTGCTCCACCTGTCTCACAACCACATTCAGGTGACGCCGGTCGGACGCTTGTTAATCCGCAATATTGCCTCAGTATTCGATGCTTACCTACAGCAGAAAATCACATCCAATTTCTCAAAAGCTATTTAAGAGGAATTCCAATGACGCGTATCCTGATGATTCAACCCAACTATCATGCTGGAGGAGCGGAGATTGCAGGAAATTGGCCGCCCAGTTGGGTTGCTTATGTGGGCGGTGCCTTAAAAACAGCAGGCTTCACGGAAGTGCGCTTCGTCGATGCCATGACCCATTACCTTGAGGATGTGGAATTAGCGCAAATCATTCAGCAGTATCAACCGGATGTAGTTTTAGCCACAGCAATCACTCCCATGATTTACCAGTCTCAGAAGACGCTGAGATTGGTAAAAGATATCTGTCCT
>DATNOY010000425.1:0-2296 GCA_036703495.1 Coleofasciculaceae cyanobacterium | reverse complement strand
CAACCACCCCTAGAAAAATCCAGGCACGTTCCCAGTTCAGAGTCCATGCGGGTAAAAATAGTAACCCACCAAAAATGATAAGATTTCCTAAAAGGGCAGATAGGACTTTGAGAATAAACATTGGTTTTTCCTCCTTCTCTTAATCCCTAATAAATTGAGTGTGGCTCGGCAATCTCAGGAGCGCACTAGCCGAAAGGATAAGTTTTGACTGATTCAGCTGCAGAAGCTCTCTCATCAGTTCTGGAGCAGCGAGAATGGGAGCTAATTGTTAAGCTAGATCGAATGCAGGTTCCAGTTGCTCTGTTCGCTCACCGTCTGTCCATGCTTTTAAGTAGTTAAGTAGCTTGATTTGAGACGGTTAAACCAAACTGCATCTTTTAGATTAAATTGTCGCTTTAAATGGTCATAAGTGCTGTGTAAGCTAAAGAAGGAATAGGCAATGCTGCTGTCACCCTAATCGAAGAATCAGTAACGCTCAGCTCCAATAACTCATCTCCATACTGAGCCGACTCCTGTTGTAATCTGGCGTAACTCGGCAAGAGGCATTAACTTGACAGGCTTTTGTCAAATTGGTAGGATGCTGGCATATGAGTGAGCCAAGTGCCAATGGCAGTGCCTTTACCGAACTCATCCTGGAGGTCTTTCGGTTGAATGGGCTTTTGTTAGAGGCGGGCGATCGCTTAACCCATCCGGTTGGCTTAAGCAGTGCCCGCTGGCAGGTACTTGGCGTGGTCGAACATCAACCGACACCCGTTGCCCACGTTGCTCGGATCATGGGATTAACTCGACAGAGTGTTCAGCAAACCGCTGATGCCCTGGCAAACGATGGATTTATCACCTATACCGACAATCCTCACCATCGTCGTGCCAAGTTGATGATGATTACATCTAAAGGTCGTACAGCCTTGAATTACATCCAACAACGCCAGATCAAGTGGGCCAATCAAGTCGCTGAACCGCTTTCGTTAGAAGCGTTAGAGACTGCTATTACAGTCTTGCGACAACTTGAAGACCGTCTCGAACCCCCCACAACGGATGAAGTGGACGAGTAATTGCGATCGCCGTTCATTACCCACTGAGGAAAACCAATGGACATGATTGCTCTACGGTCAACCCAATAATGCTGTGAAGGGAGAAATGCGATCGTTTTTCAGGTGCGGGATTACTGTATCTGTCACACCTCATTCGTTTTCACGCCAACCAGTCATTTAAATGCAAGAGAGGTTTATATGATCGAAACAACTATTCAGCAACGCCAAGGACAAATTTATCGAATTGATAAGTTCAAGGTGCCTGAACCTGCTCGCCATGAATTCCTTCAAGCAGTGCAGCTTACGCATCAACTTCTCCGGGCGCTACAGGGTTTTATTAAGGACTTTGTGTTTGAGCAAAGCAGTGGTGTAGGCGAGTTTAATTTTGTCACAGTCGTTGTATGGGAGAGTGTCGATGCCCTTGAGGCTGCAAAACCCGTTGTAAAAGCGCAACATGAGAAAATGGGGTTTAATCCCAAGGAAATGATCGATCGACTGAAAATAGAAGCTGATGTAGCAAACTATTCTCAAATCGATTTCCACAGTCCTACCTAGAGTGATTTCATCGGCTTGCAGCATACGTTCCCTTGAACGATTGAACACGCTTACCATGTATAAATTTGCCGCTGCTTCAGAAAGTGAACCTATTGTGTTTGGCGCTGCTCGCCCCGGATACAGCAACAAGAAAGTCAACGAGTGGGTTGAGTTTATGCAGAGTCAAGAGATTAAACGGATCTGTTGTTTGCTCCCCGAATCTCAACTCGTTCGTTATGCCAATCTGCTTGACGTTTATCGACAAACTTTTGGAGTTGACCAGGTGTGCTGGGCACCGATCGAAGACTTCTACTTTGCTGATCCACGTCTGTTGATTGATCAAATTCTACCGTTCCTAGCGACTGCTAATCAGAACAATGAGCGGGTTGTTGTTCATTGCTCGGGTGGAATTGGACGCACAGGGCATGTTCTAGCCGCCTGGCTAGTGGCTGGACGAGGGTTATCCCGTGAAGCCGCGATCGCCGCCGTCAAGCGAACGGGGAGAAACCCCCATGAAGCGATCGTTGCCGCTCTTTTCACAGGACGCAATCCCTGGAAAGTTGCAGCGGAGCTTGATCGACTATTGAACGAATGCGATCGATTAAGCGGCAAGTTAGCGTGATATAAAGATGCGAGCAACGTTGAGAGTGTGCAGCGTAGCTGATCCCTTTGGGCGTGTTTAGATCCCTCGTTTTCCTTGGTAAATTCAGTCGAATGGCGATCGCTCAGAT
>DATNOY010000424.1:0-8320 GCA_036703495.1 Coleofasciculaceae cyanobacterium | reverse complement strand
GCACTCGGCTAAAGCCAGATTATTTTCTGAAAGCCTCGCTTCGCGAGGCTTTCAGAAAATAATCTGTAATTGACTCATTTGAAAATTGCTATAACGATCGCCTGATCGTCGTGCTGGTGCAAGCTAGTGGGAATTGAGCGTCTCGCTCATACTCGAACAGTTGCTGGATAGAAGCCAAGACCTGCTAGACGGTTGCAGGTTTGCCTGAGAGGGCTGACTAGGCTTGAGCAGGAGAGCACTGTTTCAATAGGCAGATTTTACGCCATCCTGGAAGCAATGTTCCCTTCAGGACTGTTTCCCTCGGGATAGTCTATCGAACAGTGATTCCGTACTGCTTGGGAGGAAGGTTGGGTTTGAGATGAAGGAATAGAGATGATAAATGTGCTGCCTTCCCCAGGACGAGATTGGCATTCTAGCGTGCCATGATGGCGTTTAGTGATTACCTGGTGGCTAATGGATAACCCCAGTCCAGTGCCTTGGCCGATTGGCTTGGTTGTGAAAAAGGGGTTGAAAATTCTGTTGCATAACGAACTAGACATGCCAATCCCGTTGTCAGCGATCGCGATCTGAATGCGATCGTCTGGTGTTAAAGCAGTCGTAATCGTCAGCGTGCTAGAAGCTTGCTCCCGCTCTTCTGGGCTGCGCAAACCATCTCGTTCTTCCAGGGCATCAATTGCGTTAGCAATCAAGTTCATGAATACCTGGTTTAGCTGTCCTGCATAGCATTCTACTAGCGGCAAGTTGCCATACTGCTTTTCTACAGTAATAGGAGACGACTCTGGATAAGCCCTGTTCTTGAGGCGATGGGACAAAATCAACAGGGTACTGTCAATTCCTTCATGAATATTCACAGGTTTCATTTCGGACTCGTCTAGGCGCGAGAAATTGCGCAGAGAGAGAACGATCTGTCGGATACGCTCAGTTCCTACCTTCATAGAGGCCAGTAGCTTCGGAAAATCTTCTCTAAGATATTCCAAGTCTATGTCTTGCGATTGGGATTGCAACTCTAAACTGGGCTGAGACAGTTCTGCTTGATACTGATCCAAGATACTGAGCAAATCCTCTGCATAGCGAGCAGCCGGATCCAAATTGCCGTGAATGAAGTTGACAGGGTTATTAATTTCATGGGCAACTCCGGCAACGAGTTGCCCTAAACTCGACATTTTCTCTTGCTGTACCAACTGAGATTGCGTTGCTTGAAGCTGGGCGATCGTCTTGGAGAGCTCCTGGTTTGCCGCTTCCAATTGGGCCGAGGAGGGCAGTGAGAGTGCCTGGGGCAACAATCTCACTATTTCATAAGCTGTGTACAGGGAAATGGCTGCCGTAATAATCTTGAGTAACCCTGCACTCCAATAATTGGGATGCCAGAGCGTCCAAATGTTCATCAAATGCCCACTACCACAGGCAATGATAAAAGCGCTGAACAGCCCAAATACCCAATTAAAGGGAATATCCTGGCGATGTCGGATAAAGAAAATTAGCCCTACCGGGATTGAAAAGTAAGCCAGAGCGATCGCCCCATCGGACAGGATATGCAGTCCTACTAAACTCGGTTTCCAAAGGTAGCAGAAGCCGTGCGGCATGTACCCTTCTGCTGAAATAGATAGGAGATGGAACGGCAGCATATGCAATCTATTGAGACAAAAGCTAGGACAATAGGGCTAGAGACCCGGTAGGACTCTGTAGATCTCTAATGGTATTCCCATTACAGCACGCCCAGCTTCGTTGACAAAGCGCTGTTAGCTTTGAGGTTGGGGATTTTGAGGTAAAGAAGACTCTGGTGAGAGTGCCAGCATGATTCTGGAAAAGCCGCTGGAGAGAATGCTAATGCCCAACAATGTACCTAACACCCAAGTAGCGCTTGTCGGTAACTGGAACCAAATGATACCTCCCACAATCAAGGTGACGACGCCATTGACCAGTACCCAGAACCAATTTGGCGTGGAACGGACGCGGAAAGCCAGAATAAGTTCAAAAATGCCTTCCGTAAATAGAAAGGTTCCCAAGACTAGCGTTAGAGTAATTGCTCCTTGCAAAGGATAGAGCCATAGCACTAGTCCTGTAGCAACGTAGAGAACACTGAGCAGGAGCTTCCAAATAAATCCGTTTTCAGTCCGCGTTTGAAACGCATAAACCAGTTTCGTCAGCCCTGCGGCAATTAAAATTACGGCAGCCCAACTTTCTGCAACCAAGGTTGAAAAGAAAGGAAAAACGATCGCTGCAATTCCTAATGCAACTAAAATTACACCGAGAATAATTGAGCCTACTGATCCTGATCTATGAGTAGGGTTAAGATTGGTTGAAACGTCATTCATGATTCCTAATTTCCTAGATCGTTTGATTTCGTTAAGTTAACTGGTGGACTGTTTTCTGACAGTCTGATTGACAGGGTAGACCCCTAGAAAAGGGAGATTGAACTTCCATTTCTAATTGCCTGACTTTTGATCCGTTGCAGGATTGCTCAGGTCAATCCCTAAGATTTTGCAATAGGTTGTAAATCTTTGAATCTGCCGTTAGTTAAACTTTGACAAAATTCCAACTGAAGGGTTTGCTATAGCAATCTCAAGTGATTTGGAAAAAGGCTAGAGGGAAAATGCCAACATTGGAGATTAATTGGATATTAGTTGGACATTAAATTGCCAGCCGGAAAATCAAAAGCCTTTGCGATCGCAAAGGCCATCAACATCAACCTATCAACAGGTTCAGGCTTACAACCTTCAGTTCAGAACCCGCTCTGTCAGAGCTATGTAAGACCTGACCTGCAAAATTTAATTCAGTGTAACTGAATCAAGCTCAGGCTTAAACTGCGCTACGACGGGCAAAAGCATAATAGATGAACAGCGCGACAATAGCACCTAGAACAGCAACGGCAACGCCACCCACACTCAAACCGGGTGCGCTGAGGGCAAGTGCGCCTGTAGTTAGAAAGGTGTAGAGACTCCCGCCTACAAAAGCACCAATGACGCCCAATATTAAAGTGCCGAGGATGCCGCTGCCTTGGTGCCCGGGATAAATCGCTTTAGCGATCGCTCCGGCAATTAAACCCAATATAATCCAAGCTAGAATATTCATCGTTATTTCTCCATCGGAGACGATATTATTATCAGAATTTTGAAGTGAATGTATCCCTTTAAAGGTGAGATTACCAAACGTTTAATTGAAAATAGACTATCCAAAGAGAGACCTTAAGAGAGATATTGCCTCTGACTTAAGGATGAGCTTTATTCCTCTCTATAAGCAAAATTAGGGTAGCTCTAAACGCTTTTCAATAGCTCCAAACTCGATGGCTCAACCTGACGGTGGATCAATATACCTACCCAACAAAATGAGTTTGCAGATCAGCTCTAAGCTAACGAATCCCGCCCGGCTTTAACCCGATCAGGATGTTCAGGAGACGCACTGTCCATTGCGGGCGAGCTGGATGGAGACAAGGCGGCAGAGATTTGACGACAGTAGCTGTTAAACAAAGGTGAGGTACGAAACTCTTCAGTGCGGGGATAGGGAGCCTCAATGCGGACCTCTGCCACCACCCGACCAGGCCGCGACGCCATGACCACGACCCGGCTAGACAGATAAACTGCTTCATAGATGTTGTGCGTCACAAACACCACCGTCCAGCGTTTCTGGCTCCACAGGTTCAGCAAGTCGCTATTGAGGCGGCTTCGGGTCATCTCATCTAATGCCCCAAAGGGTTCATCCATCAGCAGTAGTTCTGGATGGGTGACGAGCGCCCGGGCAATTGAGACGCGCATTTTCATGCCACCCGATAGCTCACGAGGATAAGATCGCTCACAGCCCTGCAAATCCACAAGCTCCAGGGTTTCTGCAACGGTTGAAGCCGCCGCCCGCTGAGAAATGCCCGCTAGTTTCAGCGGGAGATACACGTTTTCTTGGACGGTGGCCCAAGGCATCAGGGCAGCTTCCTGAAACACAAAGGCGAGCTTGCGCTGATCTTTCCCACCTCCCCACAGAATTTTTCCAGAATTCATCTTGCCCAGCCCAGCCACTAGCCGCAGCACTGTACTCTTGCCACAGCCGGATGGCCCTAACAGGCTCACGAATTCTCCCTCGTCCACAGATAAATTCAGTGCCTGAAGCGCGATGGTGCCATTGGCATAGACTTTGCTGACATCTGTGAGTGTGATTGCGGGTTGGGACATGCGTGCATTCTCCTTCAAGGTCGGGAGGTTTGAGTTGTCCTGCTCAAACCTCCATCAACTGCTTCATCCTTTATAAGCTGCCGCACCTTTATTCACAAACTGCAGGGTGTATGCCTGCTTATAATCGGTCTCTTTCTTGAAGATGTTTTGAGCTGCCATCGTCTCAAAAAAGGACTTCCAGCGATCGTCGGTCATGGCTCCAATGCCTTTAGATTCAGCATCTCCCGAGATGACAATGCCGTACTGCTTCATCTTGGCAATGCCGAACGCAATTTGCTCATCGGTCATTTCTGGGTTGTCTTTTTTAATTAGCTCGTTGGCAGGTTTTGGATCGCCTTCCAAATAGCTATACCAGCCTTTGATACTGGCATCAACGAAGCGCTGCACCAGGTCAGGATTCTTCTGCACCAGCTCTTGCTTGCATTCAATGGTGGTGGAGTAGGGCGTGTAGCCGAAATCTGCTAGGAGGAAAACGGTAGGTTCAAAGCCACCTGCTTTTTTAATAGCCAGTGGCTCAGAGCTAAGATAGCCTTGCTGTGCCGAGGTTTTGTCTGCCAAAAAGGGCCCTGGGTTGAAGTTGTAGGGGCGTTTTTGGTCATCCGTAAAGCCATATTTGGCTTTGAGGAAAGGCCAATAGGTGGTGGTGGACGCCGCTGAGATAAAGATAGGCTTGCCTTTGAGATCCTTGAGATCCTTAACGCCTGAGTCAGGGTGAGCAATCAGGATTTGCGGATCTTTCTGGAAGATGGAGGCCACTGTAACTTTAGGAATGCCTTCTTCGATCGCCTTGATGGCATCTGCAGCATAGCCCATAAAAAAGTCGATGGCTCCACCCATCAAAAGCTGGGTGCCATTTACCTGTGGCCCGCCCATCTTAATCGTGACATCCAGCCCATGCTCTTTATAAATGCCTGTAGCAATCGCTTGATAGAATCCACCATGTTCGGCCTGAGCAAACCAGTTGGTGCCGTAGGTAATTTTGGTGAGTTCACCGCTGGGACTGGGCGAAGCAGCTGAGGAACTGGAATCTTGAGCCGCAGGCTGGTTAGAGGTACAGGCCGTAACGATGCCTGTCCCCAGCGCGATCGCGCCATACTGAATAAATTTGCGGCGGTTCACTGCGGAGAACTGTCCTGATGGATAACGCGGGTCTGCCATATCACCTCTCTAAAACTGCACTTTGAAAGCTAAATTTTACAGAAAAAGACAATCGCTTTACTGAAGCTACTAAAGCTGACTCTGGCAGATTGTCATTCTCGATACCGCTTCATCCTTCAGGCTGGAGCCGCTGCACCACCCACTGGATGACGCGATCGCCCAACCGCACCCCATCTAAGCGATCGATCTCTCGAATTCCGGTAGGACTGGTGACGTTGACCTCCGTCAGATAGCCGCCAATGATGTCGATACCCACAAAGATCAAGCCATCCCGCTGTAAGGCTGGAGCCACTTGAGTGCAAACCTGAAGATCCCGCTCGGTAATTTCTACCTGGGCTGCCCGACCGCCAACGGCCATGTTGCCGCGAAACTCTTTGCCGGTGGGAATCCGATTGACTGCGCCAATGGGTTCGCCGTTCAGCAAAATGATCCGCTTATCGCCATCTTTGGCCGCAGGCAGGTAGGCTTGCACCATCACCGGCGTCTTGCCCTTGGTACTGATTTCAATCAGCGAATTGAAGTTGCGATCGCTCGCTTCGATGAACAAAATGCCCTCTCCCGCTTTTCCGCCCAGGGGTTTAATGACCGCTGCCCCCTGCCGCTCAACAAAGTCGCGGATGATCCGTTTATCTTGGCTGACAATCGTCTCCGGAATGGCATCGGTAAATTGCAGGGCATACATCTTCTCATTGGCTGCCCGAATGCCGCTCGGTGAGTTAATCACCAGGGTTTTAGCCGGATTGATATAGTCCAGAATGTAGGTTGCATAGAGGTAGGCGATCGTCACCGGAGGGTCAGTCCGCATGAACACAGCGTCCATTTCTTCCAGACATAGCGATACTTGAGGTCCCACCGTATACCAATCCGGTTTTGCGGCCCACTTGTCATCTACAAGCTGCACAGGTTCTAGCTGCGCGGGTTGGGCGATCGCCCAGGCCTGCCCACCTGCTACACTCAGCAAATGGGCTTCTGTAATCCATACCTCATGCCCCATCTGCTGCGCTGCTTCCATCAGCGCCACGCTGGTATCGTGCCCTGGATCGAGCTTGGCGATCGGGTCAATAATGAATGCAAATTTCACCGAACAACTCCTTCATAAAATAGGCGGTGCGATCGGCAAGGAGCGATCGGTCAGAAGCAAAGTTTGGCGTTTAGCTTGCCGGTTGTTGCAGCAGCGGATCTAGCCCCCCTCTGGCATCGAGAGCATGGATATCATCACAGCCGCCAATATGCTGGTTGTTGATAAAGATTTGGGGCAAAGAACGCCCACCGTTCGCCCGCTGCGCCATCTTTTTGCGGGCTACCTCATCGCCATCAATGCAATATTCGGTAAATTCTGCCCCTTTCCGTTTGAGCAGCGCCTTTGCCCGAATACAGTAAGGGCAGGTACTCCAGGTGTAGATCTCAACGTTAGCAGCCATGGCATGCCTCCAAACGGTTATAATTCTTCATCTTAATTCAATCTGGTGGGTGCTGTTGTTAAGCATGAGGGATACGCACCTAGCGGCGATCGCTCAGATCAAGAAATATTCGTTGCCAAAACTTAAGTCTTAGCGCAGCTCAGCTAGATAATTAGCAAGATAGGGCATAATTGACGAACTCTTGTTGTTTTTGCTGAGGTAGTGCCTTGTTTTCTATGAGAAATTTTCTAATCTCGAAGCTGAGCCTTCCTTTAATAATGCCAGCCACTGCATTGGCGATTGGCATGAGTGCTTTATCGGCAGGGGCTGATACTCCCCTCTATAGTCCAATTCAGCTGCCTGCTAGCAACGAGGTTTCGGGAACTCTGACGGATAAAGATATTCCGACCGGCTCTGGGGGGTTTTATCGAGACTATCTCGTCACCTTTGAGAAAGGAGATCAGGTCGTTATGGATCTCTCCTCGGAAGATTTCGATACTATTATTTCGCTGATTGCGCCGGATGGCTCAACGGTGAGTGAAAACGATGATGGCCCTGATGGCACAACCAATTCCTTGCTGTTTGCTCGCGTCACCCGCCCCGGAAGTTATGTGATTCGGGTAAGTCCCTATGCGGGTCAGGGACTCGGCTCCTTCAAGCTTAAAGTGACTCGCTTACGCCCCATTTAGATTTAAGGATTGTGGCAGCAGATGGAGATTCCCTGAATAATTTCTACTCTTCGTCTGCTGCATTGCCATCGATCGAGCAGCTGTCTTGGAAAAAGACTTGCCAAGGTTTCACAAAATTTGCTAACTTAATTAAGCGCTTGAGAAAGCCTCGCCGGGATAGCTCAGTTGGTAGAGCAGAGGACTGAAAATCCTCGTGTCACCAGTTCAAGTCTGGTTCCTGGCATTCAATTCAACTAAACAAAAAGCCTTGAAACGTTAAGTCTCAAGGCTTTTTTGTTGGGGCGATCGCCCAACATCCGTTCTGCTTTTTATAGCGGTGTGCACTTGGCTAAAGCCAGATGATTGTTGGGAAGCCCTGCGGAGCCAGGCTTCCCAACAATCATCTGGACTGGACTGATTCTGCTCAGCCCATGGTCTGGCTCAGCAGCTGTTCATTATTCATTTTCAAGACAAGCCAACGTCCAGTATGCGGATCGCGGTAAGCAATAAAGGGGTTTGCCTTCAAAGGCTTGTTGGAGGTCTTCTTCACGGATAAAGCCTGTCGGAAGAGAATCAGTGCAATGCATTGTCAAAATAGCCAAAGCCTGCATCTAGCAGCCAGAGAAAATCCACGGGTTTTGAGAAGAGTTTAGCTGAGAGTAAAACAGGCAGAAGCTCAAGTTTGAGGGAATTACGGATTGATTATCTTGACAACATTGAGTAATTCGTTGCTTAACTCTCCGGATAGCTCTATAGCTTGCTTGTTTATGTGTTTAGAATTATGTTCACCTGGGATACAAATTTTATGATCCCTGTTCGCCAGTCTTATCTTGTATTTAATGTAACAAAGTCAAGATTTGGCTATTTCTCACAAAGCGCTGGCGAATCAAGGTTTCTTCAGTAAAGAGTCTCTGTATTAACACGGATTGTTTCT
>DATNOY010000423.1:0-6242 GCA_036703495.1 Coleofasciculaceae cyanobacterium | reverse complement strand
AGCCACCAAATCAGATAGCACCTCAGCCCCTTCTGCTAGCACATCTGGCGAAATTTCAACCCGACGAGGCTCTTGGTTGCCGCTGACCACTACTTTGACCAAACCACCACCAGATTCGCCTTCAATTTCCATCAGCTCCAGCTCTTCTTGCAGCTTTTTAGCGCCTTCCTGAACCTGCTGAGCTTTCTTGAAAGCCTCGCCTAGCTCTTTCATTTTGCCAAGACCGAATCCAAAGCCTTGTCCTTGTCCTTTTGACATAATTCCCTGCTATCTGTGAGTTGAAACTAGCTTAACAATCTTAGCCCAAACCGTCTTGGCTCAATCCCCTGTGGGCTGATTCCAGACTTCTATCCCTTAGTCAGCCCAGAAGCTTTAGCACAGGGGTTAATCAGCTGTCTCAATTTACTCTTCCCAGTATAGGCAACTCTGCAATCCTTGCCGCCCTGCTGCTGTCAGCCCACCCAATCGACTCATCTGATCAGTCCGCCTCAAGCCAGCTGAAAATCGCCCAGCATCTTGACTTCTGGTTCTAGCCAAAGCGACCAGCTTCGCTCAACTTTTTGCTGAATATGATGAATCAGTTGAAAAATATCGGTTGCTGTAGCGCCACCGCAGTTGAGGATGAAGTTGGCGTGGCGTTGGGCAATTTGCGCCCCGCCAATGCTATACCCCTTCAGCCCTTCTTGTTCAATCAACCACCCTGCTTTGTAGGGGGTGGGATTGCGGAAAACGCTGCCGCAACTGGGCAGGTTATAGGGCTGGGTCGTACGACGGCGATTGAGATGATCCGTGGTGGCAGCAATCAGCTGCTGAGGGTCGCCCCCTGCTTGCAGCTGAAAAGTGGCTTGAGTCACAATCCGCACTGCATCCGCAGAAGCACCATGCGTGTGCAGCTGTAGCGTGGAGCTGCGATAGCTGTAGTTGAGCTGGGAGGGTGTCCAGATTTCGATCGTCCCGTCTGTAGCCAGGGTATGCGTATCTACTAAAGTATCGGCTGTGCAAGCATTATGCGCCCCTGCGTTCATGACCACTGCTCCGCCGACTGTACCTGGAATTCCTACAGCCCATTCCAAGCCACTCCAGCCCCGTTCAGCAGCTTGCCAGGCTAAGCGGGCGATCGGCTCTCCAGCGGCAGCAGTCAGTTGTCCGGCGGCATCATCAAAATGCGCATGCCGCAAGTAGCGAGTACAAACGACTAGACCAGCAAGTCCCCGATCGCTGATCAACAAATTGCTACCTGCACCCAGCAATGTAATCGGCAATCCCCGCGTTTTTGCCCAATCAAAGCTGGCTTGCAGATCTTCGATGCGACGAGGAGCCATGTAGAGTTCGGCCGGACCCCCTACTTTAAAAGAAGTCAAAGTTGCCAATGGCACTTGAGGCTTAATTAAGCAATCTGTCCCAGGAATTTGAATCGGCTGGGGTCTATGTCCTAAGGGCATAAAGCGGGAACGCCCTCCATCTGCCAACGCAAGTTTAGAACTGGTTCTCCCCGAAGCGGGAACCTGGGTGGTGGGGGAATCTTTTGAGAGAGTCATGATTTTGCAGGATTAAAAATGCTGGGAGTGTAGCGAGGAGGTCTGCTGAATGAATGGTTACAAGCTGCTAGGGGCTGAACGATCAGAGTTTGCCCAAACTTGGGCAGCTAAGCTTGGCTGATGCAAGCAGATTGATGTCCTTCAGTTTGGTAAAAGGACATTAAATCGGGAATCATCCGGTTTAAATTGCCCGCTCCCAAAAACAAAACTAAGTCGCCTGGTAGCAGCACCTGCTTGAGATAAGTAGCAACCTCGGCAACGGTAGATTGATAGATGGCTTGGGGATGATAAACGGCGATCGCCTCTGCTAGCTGTTGACCCGTAACCTGACCTGTATTTGGCTCACCGGCACTGTAAATATCAGTCGTGATCACCAAATCTGCCTCGCTAAAAGATTGAGCAAATTCATCCAAGAAAGTTTGTGTGCGGCTATATCGGTGTGGCTGAAACACTGCTACAACTCGCCGACTCAACGTTTGAGCCCGCAGACGTGCTGCAGTCAAAGTAGCCTGAATTTCGCTAGGGTGGTGAGCGTAGTCATCAATAAACAAAATCTGACCATACTCACCCCGCTGCTCAAAGCGACGACGAGCACCTTCAAAGGTCTGAAGGATAGGTGCAATTTGGGAAAACTCCAACCCGACCAATCGCCCCACTGCGATCGCCGCCAAGGCGTTACTCAGGTTATGCTGTCCCAGCAGCCCCAGTTGCAATTGTCCCAATAGCCGACCTCGTTCCCAAACTTGAGCCGTAGTGCCATCGGCATGGTACACCACCTGATCAACAGTGTAATCTGCCTGAGTACTGGGTTGGATGCTGTAGCTAATGGTCGGCTGTAGCGACGTCTGAACGGTGGGACTATCAATGCAGGCAATCAACGTTTGACATTGCCGAGCAAAGGTTTGGAAAGTGGTGATCACCTCATCCAACGTGGCATAGTGATCGGGGTGATCCAGTTCAATGTTTGTGACAACGCCAATCTGCGCCGTTAGATTGACTAAAGAGCCATCCGACTCATCGGCCTCGGCCACCAGGTATGAACTTTCGCCAGCGCGGGCATTCCCTTCCCAAGCCTTGACTTCCCCGCCGACAACAATCGTCGGATCGAGCCCAGCCTGCAGCAGCAAATACCCAATCATGCTGCTAGTCGTGGTTTTGCCATGGGTGCCAGCAACTGCAATCCCTCGATACTCCTGCATCAAAGCTGCCAGCAAATCTGAGCGATGAAAAATCGGGCAACCTAGTTTCAGGGCAGCCCGATATTCAGCATTTTCAGGATTAATTGCTGTAGAGCAAATGACTTGAGGCAGCGTTTTTGCATTCCGGCTTTGTAGCGCTTCTAAGGAATCATCTGCCGCTTCGTCTCCAGCGACTTTCATTGCCTGGAAAGCCTTCAGGTTAGCAGCGTCTTGGCTCCAAAAAATATGAGCGCCCTGTTCTTGTAACCGCTGCGTAATATGGTTGAGACTCAGATCTGAACCAGAAACGGGAAGTTTACGCTGGGTCAAGATATACGCGAGAGCCGACATGCCGATTCCACCGATGCCGATGAAATGAAATGGTCTCCCGCTGAAATCAACAGAATTCAGCATTACAGCTCCTTACACACACCACACCACACCACACCAAATATCACGCGATATCATAGCAAGAATTGCTTTTTCTGCGATACGTATTTCTTTTAGATTTTGTCTATTTGTCTAGATGAGCAGAATTATCGCTTGATTAAGAAAATTTGGCCTAACCAGTATCCTAAAATTCTGGACTTTTTTTAAGCATCCTGACGCACAGAAACTAGATCAAGTTATGTCTAGATAACTCCACCAGCCCTCAGAGAAATTCCTGAAAATTGGCGAATATTTTTGACAGCTCCAGCTTTTATGCGCAAACAAGCCATTTTGGGAGGCACTTTCAACCCCGTCCATTGGGGACATTTACTGATGGCAGAAACCGCGCTGGATCAGTTCGCGCTAGATCAGGTGATCTGGGTTCCAGCGCGCCGACCTTTGCACAAATCTTCTATTGATCTCGCGAATTTTGAAAAGCGGTTGGAGATGGTGAAGTTAGCGATCGCCTCTCATCCCCGTTTTGTTCTCTCTACCATAGAGCAAAACCCTTCCAGCTTGTCCTATGCCATCGATATATTTCTCGATCTGCAAGCAGTCCATCCAGATACGCACTGGTACTGGATCATTGGATTTGACGCTTTTCAAACTTTGCCGCGTTGGTATCGGCGGCAAGAATTAGCCGAGCGCTGTACTTGGCTGGTGGCACCCCGCTGGGACAGTGAAAGCGGCAACCGGGGGATGGCTGACTGTCAACAGATTGCCGAAAAAATGGCGGCAGAAGCGATCGAGATCCAGTGGCAGCTCTTGGAGATGCCCTTAGTCGGACTGTCATCGGGATTAATTCGGCGCTATTGTCGCGATCGCCGCTCCATCCGCTATCTGGTGCCAGACCCGGTCAGACGTTACATTCTGGAACAAAAGCTCTATCAAAACCCGGAACCCCGACAACCGACATAAATTTCTAAGTATTGCGTTGCCAAATCCACAGATCCCTCTGTCCTTGCCACTTCACCTACAATCTTAAAAATAGTAAGCAAAAATACTTATCGGCTCAAACCTTTATATATCAAAGGTTTGAGCAATTGATCTCCCTAAAAGGGGGTTAAAACTGCGATCCCCAACTCTTGAGAGGCAAACTCTTAAAAGTGTATGATTTGAGTCACTCCTTAACGATCTTTTTATTCCTAGCAAGAGGGCAAGACGCAGTGATTAGAGTAGCGATCAATGGTTTTGGGCGAATCGGGCGCAATTTTATGCGGTGTTGGCTGGGACGGGAAAATAGCCTACTTGATGTAGTTGCCATCAACGATACCTCTGACCCCAGAACCAATGCTCACCTGTTGAGATACGATTCCATGCTGGGCAAGCTGGATGCTGACATCAGCGCAGATGATAATACCATTACGGCCAATGGGCATGTCATTAAATGTACGTCCGATCGAAACCCGCTCAATCTCCCCTGGAAGGATTGGGAAGTTGATCTGATTATTGAATCTACGGGCGTGTTTGTCTCTAAAGAAGGCGCATCTAAGCATCTGGAAGCCGGTGCCAAGAAGGTGCTGATCACGGCTCCGGGCAAAGGGGAAGACGGCACCTTTGTGATGGGGGTTAACCATCACGATTATGATCACAGCCAGCACAACATCATCAGTAATGCCAGCTGTACTACAAACTGCCTAGCGCCGATCGCCAAGGTGCTGCACGAAAACTTTGGCATCATTAAAGGGACAATGACCACCACGCATAGCTATACCGGAGATCAGCGCCTCCTGGATGCGAGCCACCGAGATGTTCGCCGCGCCCGTGCCGCTGCACTCAACATTGTACCCACCACCACCGGAGCTGCTAAAGCCGTAGCGCTGGTGTTGCCGGCCTTGAAGGGCAAACTCAACGGCATTGCGCTGCGAGTGCCTACCCCCAATGTGTCTGTCGTGGATCTGGTGATTCAGGTAGAAAAGCCGACCATTGTGGAGCAAGTCAACGATGCGCTAAAGCATGCGGCTGAGGGTCCCATGAAAGGAGTTCTGGGCTACAGCGAGCTAGAATTGGTATCCTGCGATTATCGTGGAACCGATGAATCTTCGATCGTTGATTCTAGCCTCACCATGGTCATGGGTGGCGATATGGTGAAGGTGATTGCTTGGTATGACAATGAGTGGGGCTATAGCCAGCGCGTCGTCGATTTGGCTGAGTTGGTTGCTCAGAAATGGGTTGCCTAGCCGCTGGAACGCTAAGGACTAGCTGAATATTAAGCTGAGTAATAAGCGGAGGGTTGCAGTAAATATCCTGCAACCCTCCGCTTTCAAGATCTGTTTTTAACAAGAGTCGAGACCAGATGATTTATTGAAAGCCTTACTCCGCGAGGCTTTCAATAAATCATCTGGCTTTAGCCGAGTGCACACTTGACGTAAGGCGATCGCGAACTTAAGCAACCTTCGCGAGAATGAGGTGAGTCCAGCTCTAGGCAGACGTAGATTCCTGCCCCAGTTGCGGAGCCTCAAACTTGTAGCCCACGCCACGTACCGTCTGAATCAAAGCCGGTTGAGAAGTGTCAATCTCAATCTTCTTGCGAATCTGCCCAATGTGAACATCTACCACCCGCTGGTCACCCACATATTCGTAGTCCCAGACTTTTTGAATTAACTCGGCCCGTCGCCAAACCCGACCTGGATGGCTTGCTAGAAAATGCAAAAGGTCAAACTCTAAGGCAGTGAGCGGCACAATATCCCCATTTAGAGTCACCTCGCGGCGCACTGGGTCGATCATTAAGCCGTTAAAGGAAAGACATTGTTGCTCTGCTGTGGTCACAGGGCGTTGACGTTTCAGAATTGCTCCAACCCGCACCTCTAGCTCTCCTAAGCTAAAGGGTTTGGTGAGGTAATCATCTGCCCCCAGGGCAAAGCCACGAATTTTGTCGGCCTCATCGCTACGACTGGTCAACATCAGCACGAAGACATTAGTGCGGCTTTGCATCTCTTGGCAAAGACTATAGCCCGTCGCATCGGGCAAATTCACATCCAAAATAACCAAATCTGGATTGAACTGCTCAAACATTGCTAGAGCACTCTTACCGTCTTCGGCGGATTCCAGCTGGTAGTTCTGCTTAGAGAGAAATCGGTGAATCAGAGTCCGGATG
>DATNOY010000422.1:0-13350 GCA_036703495.1 Coleofasciculaceae cyanobacterium | reverse complement strand
AAAAAAACGTTTCATGATGTTGCCGTTGGCATCGGAAACAGGGTGATCTTGAACAGGAAGGGACTAGAGCATCCGATCAAATCGGTCAAGCCGCATCAGAAGGCGAATCCATCCAATGGCGACGACTGCTGCCGCTACTGCTGCCGCGATCGCCAGCCAGAGATAGTGATTTACCAACAGGATCGTTGCAGATAGCGTAAATGCCCCTATCAGTAGAGTATAGTTAGTTCCCATATTTACGCTACTGATTCGGCGCAAAACCCGATCGGTTTCCGTCGATCGCACCCGCACGCGGATGTCGCCTCGCTCTAACTTATCCAGCGTATCTTCAATCCGACGAGGTAACCCAAACGCCGTACTGCCCACCTGAGCAGCCTGCCGGCCCAACTCGCCTAGCAAGCTCTCAGATAGTCCACTGGAACTAGAACCATTACCGTTTGCCATAATTTCTGTTGCAAAAGGTCTTGCGACCTCCATAAAGTTAAAGTCGGGATCTAACCCTTTGCCAACACCTTCCAACGTGGAAAATGCCCGCATTACAAACGTGAAAGTAGCCGGAAACCGGAAGGGTTGGTCATAAGCCAGTTCGTACAAATCATCGCTAATCGCTGCGATCGACTGTCCTTCAAACGGCTGATCCATAAAATGATCGAGCATGTACTGGATCGATCGCCGGACGGGTCCCATATCCGCAGAAGGGGCCAAAGCACCCAGAGCAACCAGCGAATTCATGACGCGCTCACCATCCTTCTGCGCAACGCCAAAAAAGGTATCCAGCAGCTTTTCTCGGGTTACCGTGGGGACACGCCCCATCATGCCAAAGTCATAAAAGATCAGCGACCCTTCTGGACTCACGGCAATGTTGCCAGGGTGCGGATCGGCATGAAAGAAACCATCATGCAACAGCTGACGGAGATAGGCCTCAGCGCCCAGACGGGCAATGTTTTTGCGATCAATACCTGCCGTCTCTAGCGCCTCATAGTGACTGATTTTGATGCCGGGCATATATTCCAACGTCAAAACCCGATGCGAGCTGTAGCGCCAATAGACACGCGGCACCTTCACCCAGTCTTCGTCGCGAAAATTGCGCCGAAAGGTATCAGCGTTCCGCCCTTCATTCAGGTACTCAATTTCCTCCCAGAGGATTTTGCAGCACTCCGCATAAATGCCCATCCAGTCTCTGCCACGTCCCCATTCTCGGTGGCCCTGAAAATAGCGAGCAATCCCCTTGAGAATTTGCAGATCAATGGTGAACAGCTTTTTCAACCCAGGGCGCTGCACCTTGACTACCACTTCCTCCCCGGAGTAGAGCTGCGCCCGATGCACTTGCCCCAAGCTAGCAGCCGCAATGGGAATTGGATCGAAGCTGCGGAAAAGCTCGGGAATCGGCCTACCAAAATCTTTTTCAACGATGCTTTCTACCTGCTCATAGCCAAAAGCAGGCACCTTGTCCTGTAGCTTAGACAGTTCTTCGACATATTCAACAGGGAACAAATCTGCCCGTGTCGAAAACAGCTGCCCCACCTTAATGAATGTGGGGCCTAGAGCCAGCAACGTCTCTCGAATCCAGATGGCCAAGTTGCGTCGCCGCTTAGCTTGGTTCTCTTCCGTCATACCGCTCGGGTAAGTCCAGGACTTCTTATATCCCCACTGAGCAGCCAGCAGTCTCAAGACAAACGTCCAAATATCGACATAGCGACGCTGGCGAGAATAATTCTCGCGGCTCCATCGATAAGATTTTGCGTCATAAGACTTGACAGGACGCTTCCAACTTGGCGTAGCTAATGAATCATCCTCGGGCATGAGTTGTGCGGTGCTCATCTCTGAGACAGGATGGAGGCTATCCAATCGGGGCGATCGCGCCGCATCCTCTTCAGGCGATGGAATAGAGTCATCAAACAGAACAGTCACTTGCAGGCTTTCATTAAGGGTTCAAGAATACTGAACTTATCCAAATCCCCAAGGGGATTCAGGCTTGTTGTCACTTACTTGCGGTCACTTATTAGTTGTCACTTAGCGGAGGTTAACTGACAGAGTGGTCAAATTCAGTAGCGAACTTGATGCCCTCAGACAGTGCTCGTTAGGAAAGTTGATTGCGATAGCGCTGTAACTCAGCCCGCAAGTGGGCAGTTTCGGCTCGCAAGTCATCAATCATGGCTTGCAAATCTTCTGACTTAGAGTTTACCGGCACGATCGCCGTCGATCGCCCTTGGGTAGACATCGCCTCAGCCCGGTTGGCCCGCTCCAGCACCTCCTCTGTGAACTGCCGCAACCGCTCTCGTTGCTCTGCATCAAACTTACCTAATTCGCTTAAAGCATTCGTCACCGTATTTTCAGCCTGCTCACCCAATGCCTCAGCGATTGCTCGTCCTACGAAAAATGCATGAACTAAAGGATTGCTCATAAAGAAATTTTGCCTATGCCTGCAAAGAATTATAACGTGCTTAGGGGTACGGAAGTTGGGATTGGCGTTCTATCAGAACAACCTTGACTCCACCAAACCCTGGGTACCCTATTACAGAGTATCCTGTTCTCAATTCTGGCTCTTTTTATGTGGCATCGTCTCTCCCGTTGGCTTGAATCTCGTTGGGTTATCCCTGCCTCGGGAGGTTGGCTAATGGCAGGTTTAGCCATCTTTTTCTTTGCGGCAGCTACCAATACCATGTCCGGCTGGCTGTATGTCATGAGCGGCGTCATGCTGGCGCTGCTGGTTCTTGCTGCCGTTTTGCCCCAGCGATCGCTGCGAAATATTCAGGTGCATCGAGAAGCGATCGCCCCTGTCAGCGTGGGGGAACCGCTGACGGTTGAGGTAGGGCTAGAAAATCGTAGCCATCAGCCGAAGACGCTGCTGTTAGTGCAAGATTTGCTGCCAGCTGAATTGGGAGCAGTCAGGCAGGCGATCGAACAGATTCCGGCAGGTCAAACTTACCGCTGGCACTATCAGCAGCCTACAGAGAAACGAGGGGTTTACCGTTGGCAAACGGTGCAGCTCAGAACCGCAGCCCCTCTAGGATTGTTCTGGTGCCAGCGGACACGAACAGCTGCAGCCAAGGCCATCGTTTACCCCACGGTATTACCTTTGAGCCACTGTCCTTTAATTGATGGGATGGGACTAGAGCCGACCAACCAACGGCTGAGCGATCGCCAGGCTTATGCTGCCACCGAAGGACTGACTCGAACGCTGCGCCCCTACCGTTGGGGAGACTCAATGCGATTAATTCACTGGCGCACCAGTGCCCGCTATGGAGAATTGCGAGTTCGTGAGCTAGAAACTTATACGGGAGGGCAGTCCATTGTGATTGCGCTGGATAGTGGAGAAATTTGGCAACCGGAAGCGTTTGAGCAAGCTGTGGTCGCCGCCGCATCGCTTTATTTCTATGCTCGGCATCAGGGGATGACTGGGAGCCTGTGGACAGCAGCCACAGGTCAAATTCAAGGCGATCTGAGAGTTTTAGAAACTCTGGCTGAAACTGGGAGTAGAGAGCAGAAGCGCGATCGCTTACCTAATGTACCGATGGTCTGGCTCACTCCAAATCCACTAACTTTGGTAACGCTGCCGGCTGGTAGCCGCTGGTTGTTATGGCAATCGACCTATGCCTCCACCTCTCCTCCGTCAAGCCTCGACTCATCAGGACGGCAATCCTCTAGTCTGGGCTCAGCAGGATTAACGCTCCACCCTGAACAAACGTTGCAAACCTTGCAAATCCAGCTGCAGGCTCCTCTTACTCCCTCCTCGCCCCCCACCCCATGACAGACCCCTCAGCAACCGATTTTTGGCAAGGCGTGCACCAGTTTAATCAACAGGAGTTTTATGCCTGCCACGATACGTTGGAAGCGCTATGGATGGAAGCTTTGGAACCCGATAAAACCTTCTATCAAGGCATTTTGCAAGTTGCCGTTGCGCTCTACCACTTAGGGAATCACAATTTGCGAGGGGCTGTCATTCTACTGGGCGAAGGCATCAATCGTTTGCGGCGCTACGAGCCAGACTATGCCGAAGTCGATGTGAGCGGCTTTGTGAACCGCAGTGCCGCACTGTTGACCCTCCTGCAGCACACAGAGCCAGAACAAGTTGAGGCGATCGCCACCCAACTCTTTTCACAAACCGATGACTCGCGGGCAGACAGGTCTGATCCTGCACTTCTGCCTGTGCTGATCCGGCTGGCAGATGAGGCGGACGGCTCCTGTCGCTAGACACCCTGACAACTCCTATGCCACCATAGAGGCTTGAATCTTGAGCCCAGTCGGCTCAGGTTTCACCTGCTTCTGTCAAGGATCAGGGCTTTACAGCAAGTCTTCAAACCTGGAGTGTGAGTTAGAACACGCCAGTGATGTTCATTTCTGCAGGCATTTCCCTCAATGGAACAGGGTCTGTGGCGATTGCGTCATTAAAACTTGTCAATCGAAGCTCTGTCCTCATCTAGCGATTGTCCTGCTATACACTAGTGTTTTGTATGAATCCATCCTGAGAGTTCTGTGCTGCTTAACTAAGCTCTGAGTGATTCATGGCGGCATTTACAACCTGTTTCCTCTTCCACAATCCACGTTTCCAACTTGAGTAAAATACTTGAGTAAAGCCATGAAGCGTCCTCCTCGGTTATTTCATATCGCTCCGTTACGCCGTCTCGGCTATACGGTGCTTTCTCTCTCTACATTTGTCTCGACGCTCGTCGGGGCAAGCGCTGTTCCTCTGGGTCACCCTGCGGTTCTTGCAGAAACCCTGCCGCCTGGGCAAGCCCTGACGTTGCGATCGGATGTGCAGGAGGCCAATTCAATCACGGGTGTGATTACAGCCCGAGGCAATGTTCAAATTAACTATCCTGCCCGGCAAATCCAGGCCACTTCCATTCAAGCTCAGTACTATAGCCGTGAGCAGCGCATCGTCCTCACAGGCAATGTTTATGTCCTGCAAAACGGCAACAGCTTGCGTGGCGAAAACATTACTTATTTAATCGATGAAGGGCGGTTTGTGGCACTGCCTGACACCGGACAGCAGGTTGAATCCATCTACCTGGTGCAAGATGCCCCTGCCACGCCTACCCCTGCTGCTGCGGCTGAGTCTGCTCCCTTTAATCCTAAGCCTGAGTTTAAGACCCCGATTACTCCCCCATAAGCTTCGCCTCTGATAAAATCGGAGATTATTAATTTGGCTGGAAGCAAAGTACCCTCCACTGGCAGCCAGAGAGCAAGCCCTTGAAAATCGTTCTAGAAAATGTCCACAAGTCCTACGGTAGGCGGATTGTTGTCAATCGCGTCTATGTTTCAGTATCGCAAGGGGAAGTAGTTGGGCTACTGGGTCCTAACGGTGCTGGCAAAACGACTACGTTTTACATTGCCACTGGCTTAGAGAAACCTGACCAGGGCAAAGTTTGGCTAGATGAGCAAGATATCACCACGCTGCCGATGTATGAGCGGGCCCGTTTGGGGATTGGCTATCTGGCGCAAGAACCCAGCGTTTTCCGGAACCTGAGCGTTTGGGATAATTTATTGCTAGTGATGCAGCAAACGGATGTGCCGCGTCAAGACTATGAGAAGCGCCTACACCAGCTGCTCAAGGAATTTCGCTTAGAAAAAGTGGCGATGACTCCGGCGGTGCGAGTCTCGGGAGGGGAGCGCCGTCGAACTGAAATTGCCCGGGCTCTGGCTTCTGGCTCCGAAGGCCCCAAATTTTTGTTTTTAGATGAACCCTTCGCTGGAATTGATCCGATCGCCGTTGCCGAAATTCAAACGATTATTGCTAACCTGCGCGATCGCCATATGGGAATTTTGATTACCGATCACAACGTGCGGGAGACATTGGCAATTATTGATCGGGGCTACATCATGCGAGACGGACAAATCCTGGCTTCTGGCAGCGCTGCCGAGCTGTATGAGAATCCGTTAGTACGACAATATTATCTGGGAGATAGTTTTAAGCTATGACAGCTAGCTCCTTTAAACTTCCACGCTTTCCTCTGGGGAGCAGCCTGCTCGGGTTCTCCGTCATGGATCGCTACATTGCGACAGAATTAATTCTGCCGTTTTTGTTTGGGGTCGGAGCGTTCTCGTCGCTGGGAGTCTCTGTAGGAGCGCTGTTTGAGCTGATTCGCCGCGTGACAGAATCAGGCTTGTCCATCACGATCGCAGCTCAAGTCTTCTTGCTGAAGTTTCCTGAGTTTGTGGTCTATGCCTTCCCTATGTCTACGCTGCTAGCCAATTTAATGGCCTACAGCCGCCTTTCCAGTGATAGTGAGTTAACAGCTCTGAAAGCCTGCGGCATTAGCCTTTATCGGATGCTGGTGCCAGCATTGGCGCTATGTATTGCTGTCACAGGGCTGACCTTTGCATTTAATGAGCTGATTGTTCCTAGTGCCAACTATCGAGCCACGCTGACTTTAGATCAGGCCTTGCATGAAGACAAACCCACCTTTCAAGAGAATAATATTCTTTATCAAGAATATAAAAAGGTAGAGCAGGAGAACGGTGAGTCAAACGACGAACTTTCGCGCTTGTTCTATGCCAAGCGGTTTGATGGTCAGAAAATGCAGGGGTTGACGATTCTTGATTTTTCCCAGGGTGGTTTAAATCAAATTATTAGCGCTAAGACGGCTGTCTGGAATGATGATCAAAATATTTGGGACTTTTTTGACGGCACAATCTATGTGGTGTCGGCCGATGGCTCCTTCCGGAACATTGTCACCTTTAAGACCCAACAGCTCAAGCTGCCTCGCGAACCGCTGGATCTAGCCTCCAAGCGCCGAGATTACGACGAAATGAATATTGCCCAGTCGCAAGAATACCTGGCGCTTCTGCAAAAAGGTGGCAGTGAAGACAAAATTCAAAAACTCAAGGTGCGGATTCAGCAAAAGTATGCGCTGCCTTTTGTCTGTGTCTCTTTTGGCTTGGTTGGAGCAGCACTAGGTTCAACCTTGAGTCGTCGGACGGGCAGAGCCACCGGGTTTGCCATTAGCATCATCATCATCTTTGCCTACTACCTGCTGGCCTTTATCAGCGGGGCGATCGCTCAACGGGGGATGATTCCGCCATTCTTAGGAGCGTGGTTGCCCAATATCTTTGGAATCAGCGTTGCGTCCTTACTGATCTTCCGCTCCTCTCGCTAAAGCGCGACTAGAATGGGGGGTAACGGAATGTAACGACTGAGTAGGAGCGATCGCCATGCCCCCAGCACAACGACTTCCAGTTTCAATGCGCCACTTGAAAACCAGGCTCAACGTTTTGCGCCGCCCCATGGTTTGGGCCTCTGCTTCAGTTTTGCTAGCCGCAGGCTATGTGCTGTTTCAATCCTGGAACGGGGCTGAACAGCCTAATAGCTCCGGCAGTTTGACCAATTCAGCTTCACAAAATCCAGCTCGACGCAACCCCCTGCTTGGAGCAAATTACGCTGACGAGGGTGGCTCTACTGGTTTTGGCGATTTGCCGGGTCTGTCGGGGGATCCGCTGCAGCCTAATGCAATTCCTGGACTGGAGCCTGCTAGCCCAGCCGCCGCTGAATCTAGAAACCCAAAACACCTTGCCGCTTCCACAGTCGGCAAAGCCGATCGCTCTCATCTCGATCCGGCTGAGTCTCTAGACCCCCTGTCGTCAAACACGGACATCCCCTCTAGCTCCTTGAACTCCACTTTCAACGCCAACAGCTCCAATAGGGGAACCAGCTCCCTGGGTGAGCCTTCTATGCCAACCAGCCCTTTACAGTCGGCTTTAGACCGCAATCTGGGTGGCACGGGAGCTACTTCGCCTGCTCCTGCGGCTGATGGCATGGCTGTGCCCTCCCCGTCTAGCAGTGTCTCTCCCTCTTTTTCTTCAGGGCAGTCCTCGCAGTTCCAGCCTTCTATTCCGCGCACCTCGCCGCCGCCAGGAAGCACCGGCTATACAATGCCTCCTGCCTTTAGAACACCAGCCACAAGCAGCTCAGCGACTGGGGATACAGGATTCAGCAATTTTTCTAGACTTCAGCCCGTACCTGGATCTACTGCGCCAAGCAATCCATCCTCCAGCTCGGGCTATGGACAGCGCCCAGCGCCCAGCCAAGGGAGCTATCTTGCTCCTACCCCATCTCAAATTCCCCAGGCTGAACCGGCCCCTTTCTCAGTTCCACGGACCCCCCCTGGGCAATCCATTGGCGGCGGTCAAATTAATACCTTCTCCAATCCTTGAGGGAATATAGCAACCCTAAAGGGTTTGTGAAAGCTGATACGGGCACAGCTCGCCCCACCTTTCACAAACCATTTCACATATCCAATAGGACTGCTATTGTGCTGTTCCAGATAGGAGGTTGGGAAAAACCAAAGTGAGCGGGAGGGGACGAAAGTCCTCCAAGAGGGGTCACTTTCCCCTCTATCCCTACCCACTCTCTAGGATGTCTTAATCCCTGTGGCTACAGCTATTACTCTGGCAATATTTGAGAATACTTAAGTCCCCAGGGTTTCATTGTGAGGTGCGCGAAGCGTGCCCCACAGTGAAACCTATTAAATTACCGAAGTAATAGAGGACACAAGAGGGATATGACAGGATCTAACAGAACTTAAAAGTGGTTGACAATTGCCTCGGCAAATTCAGAGCACTTTAAAGGCGGTTCTACCGGCGGTTCCATCATCCGAGCCAAATCATAAGTCACTTCACGGCTAGAAATCGCTTCTCCTAGTCCCTTCTTGATCAAATCGGCCGCTTCTTGCCAGCCCAGGTATTCCAGCATCATTACACCCGACAAAATGACGGATCCTGGGTTAATTCGGTCTAGACCTGCATGCTTGGGAGCAGTACCATGAGTTGCTTCGAAAATCGCGCATTCGTCACCAATGTTAGCCCCTGGCCCCATGCCCAGCCCTCCCACAATTGCCGCAGCGGCATCCGATAGATAATCGCCGTTCAGGTTCATGGTAGCCAGAATGGAGTATTCATCCGGGCGAGTTTGGATTTGTTGGAAAATGCTGTCTGCGATGCGATCGTTGACCATGATTTTCTCTTTCCATTTACCGCTGCCGTGAGTTTCCCATAGGTTGTCCAGCACAAATTGCACTTCCTGGCAGACTTTCTCTTTCTTCTCGGCCGTCAAGGCATCATAGCCCGGCTCAATCTGGCGGGCATTGTCTTCAATGCTGAGAGCAGGATTTTTTTCCTTGTTGCCCAAAATCCAGGATTCTTGCTCAGTGACACACTCGTTGCGAAATTCGCTGGTGGCCAGCTCATAACCCCAGTCGCGGAAGGCACCCTCGGTATACTTCATGATGTTGCCTTTGTGAACCAGCGTCACCATTTGTTTATGCTTAGGCAAGCGCAGGGCATGGCTGATAGCCCGTCGCACGAGTCGCTGAGAGCCTTTCTTGCTAATCGGCTTGATCCCAATCCCTGAATCCAGGGGAATGCGTTTTTTGCCATGTTCTGGGGTAGCCGGAATCAGATCTTCATTAAGGATCTTGATCAGGCGATCGCCAATCTCACTGCCTTGTTTCCATTCAATTCCCAGATAGATATCCTCGGTGTTCTCCCGATACACAATCACATCCAGCTTCTCAGGCGTTTTATGGGGGGAGGGTGTGCCTGCATAGTATTTGCAGGGACGAATGCAAGCATACAGATCAAAAATTTGGCGGAGAGCCACGTTAAGCGAGCGAATGCCACCACCAATGGGCGTAGTCAAGGGCCCTTTAATCGCTACGCCATACTCGCGAATGGCTGTCAAAGTGTCTTCTGGCAAATATTGATAGGTGCCATAGACCTCGCAAGCTTCGTCTCCGGCATATACCTTAAACCAAACAATCTTGCGTTTGCCCCCATAGGCCTTTTCAACCGCAGCATCAAAAACGCGCTGGGCCGCAGGCCAAATATCAACCCCTGTGCCATCTCCCCGAATAAAGGGAATAATGGGGTCATCTGGCACATTGGGTTCGCCTTTAGCAAAGGTGATGCGCGAGCCCGTGGTTGGAGGGACAATTTTTTCGTACATACCGGGGTAACTCCTGCGATTGTTAATAGTTAATGATGCTATGGGTTAAACAGTAAGATTAGCGAATCTCTAGACCGAGAATGATACATATTGAACAATGGGACTGATAAATCTGCCTGGTTCTTGAGTAAATTGGAAAAAGCTGCGATTTAGATCAACTTATAAAAAAATGGTGTTCCTGGACAGCTCTGTAGAGATTATCTTTAGTTTTCATAGTCATTTTTTACATAAGGTTTAGAGTGTCTGGATGAAAAAAATTCTGATTGTTGATGATGACATCACCTTAAGAACTGCCCTGAGCCGCTATTTGCAAAACCGAGGTTACTCGGTTATTGATGCCGGGTCTGGAACAGAAGCCCTAACCGTTATTGAGCAAAATCCACCTGATCTGATTGTGTCGGATGTGATGATGCCGGAGATGGATGGGCTAGAATTTTGCCGTCGCTTACGGGCTACACGGTTAGGACAGCTTGTTCCATTCATTTTCTTGTCTAGCCGTAGCGAGCTTAACGATCGCGTGCAAGGCCACCAGATGGGGGCAGATGACTACATCATCAAGCCTTTTGAACCCAAGGAACTGGTCGCAAAAATTGAGTCACAGTTAGAGCGATCGCGCCGTCTTCATTCTGAAATTATCCGTCTCATCCAGCAAGCCCCACCTACCGCTTCAGCTGCTGCACCACCCGTTCCCATACCGCTGCCGCTGACTCCGGCCGAAGAGAAGGTTTTTTGGGAAGTCATTCAGGGCTTTACCAACAAGCAAATTGGCGATCGGCTGTTTGTCAGCCCGCGCACTGTTCAAACCCATCTCAGCAACATTCTCAGCAAGCTCCAGCTCGAAAGTCGAGCGCAACTGATTCGGTATGCCTTTGAGCGAGGCTATTGTCCTCCCGTTGCTGAAACCAGTGAGGAATAAAACTTAACTTGGCAAATAGGCAACCTTAATAGGCAACCCTCAGTGAACGAGTGAAAATTTGCATCAATTTTTTTCTCGCCCATAATTCTTGCAGAACCTGACATGTCTCTGGTCTGAGCTTTGCGCAACCTAACAGAAACTATCTTTCACGGGTTACTCTTTCCTGAATCGACCCGCTTCCGTATACAGTGAAGAGTGAAACCCTTGAAATTCGCTATTTTCTGCGCAGCTTTTGACCCATGCCTGACGTGCAGCAATCCAACATTGGCGCTTCCAACTTCAGCGCTACACAAGAATCCAGTGTTTCAGAATATATGACCGCTCTGCTTGATCGTCTAAAGTCTGAATCGGTCAAAAATCAGCTACAGCTTCTCCAGGAATTAGCTACGTCTGATGAGGCAGGGCTGAAGACGCTTATGAGCTTTCTCAGCGATCGCCGCTCTACCGCTCCCAGCTTAATTGACGGGAGAGCCTATCAAATTTTGCGGGCTAGCAATAGCTCTAAAGTTCAAGAGTTTCTGCAAGCTCAGTTTCCTCAAGGGTTAGTGCCTTTGATCTCGGAACAAAGCGTTGACTACAGCTCCCTGCAAGATTTACTGGCTCGCCAAGAGTTTCAGGCAGCCGATCGCCTGACGGTAGAAAAAATGTGCGAACTTGCGGGGGCTTTAGCCGTACAGCGGAAATGGCTGTATTTTACAGAAGCCGAGCAGCTACCCGTGGTCGATCTCCAAACGATTAATACGCTCTGGCAAGTTTACTCAGAAGGTAAGTTTGGCTTCTCTGTGCAGCGAGAGCTGTGGCTCAGTACGGGCAAAAATTGGGAGGCACTCTGGAGCTTAATTGGCTGGAAATCCGGCAATAATTGGACGCGCTATCCCCAGGAATTTACCTGGGATCTGTCTGCACCTAGAGGGCATCTACCGCTCTCTAATCAACTACGCGGAGTGCGCGTCATTTCTGCCCTCTTAAACCATCCTGCCTGGGACTAGTACAAGATGGCGGAAATTGAGCGACCTTAGTGCGGGCATCTTGCCCGCGTGAGCGAGACGCTCACACTCCAAACGGTCGTTGGATTTAAGCCGAGGTCTACTAGATAGTCGCTAGAGGACCAAACCGGCTATAGACTGAGCTGTTGGGTTAGTCTCCTGATTGGTATCCTGATAGGTCTAGCTGTCCTGGCGGCATCCTTCTGCCTAGAGTTTACCGATCGCCTGTCCTGCTATCCAGGCCGTTGTCCAGGCGCTTTGAAAATTAAATCCGCCTGTGACGCCGTCAATGTCTAAAATTTCGCCAGCAAAGTATAAGCCAGGACAGCAGCGGCTTTCTAGGCTCTTAAAATCCACTTCCTTCAGCTGGACGCCTCCACAGGTGACAAACTCATCTTTGAAAACGCCTTTGCCCTGAATTTCAAACTGCCCCTGGGTCAGTTCCTGGATCAAATGGTTCAAGCTGGCTTTGGAAAGATCAGCCCAACGCGTTTCGCTGGCAATCCCGGCACGAGTGCAGAAATATTGCCATAGGCGGCGCGGCAAGGAGACCGGACAGTGCGAGGCGATCGCCTTTTTCGCCTGAGTCACTTTGCCATCTTGTAAGAGCTGGCGCACTTGGTCGGCTGACTGTTGAGGGAGCCAGTTGACTTGGAGCTGAGCGCGGTAGTGGCAATCATGCAGAGCTCTGGCTGCCCAAGCCGACAGCTTTAGAACCGCAGGGCCGCTGAGACCCCAGTGGGTAATCAGCAATGCGCCTGTTTGCTCTAGCGGTTTTTGATCGGGAAGCAGTAATTTTGCTTGCACTTTCTCCACAGAAACGCCAGCCAAATCGCGCAGGTGGGGATCGGCAATATTAAACGTAAACAGGGAAGGGACAGGCGGTTCCAGGGTATGTCCCAGCTTTCTAGCTAGTTCATAGCCCTGAGGACTGCTGCCAGTTGCCAAAAGCAACCGATCGCCCCTGATGAACTCCCCCGACTTGAGCTCTAGCTCAAACCCAGGTTCTAGGCGCGTGACGGTGGCAACGGGTGTGCCTGTGCGAATCTCTACCCCTGCCCGGCGGGCGGCTTGCTTGAGGCAATCTACGATAGTTTCAGAGTCATCAGTGACGGGAAACATCCGCCCATCTGCCTCAGTTTTGAGCGGGACGCCTTGCTGGGCATACCACGCCACCGTATCTCGCGGCTGAAAGCGGCTAAAGGCTCCCCGCAAGGCTTTACCGCCTCTAGGATAGTGCTGAATCAAGGTGGCAGGCTCAAAACAGGCGTGAGTTACGTTGCAGCGGCCGCCCCCGGAAATCCGAACTTTGGCTAAAGGTTGGCGACCGGCTTCGAGCAAAGTGACTTGAGCTTGGGGATAGGTTTCTGCACAGGCGATCGCTGCAAAAAATCCTGCTGCTCCACCCCCTACTACCAGAACATGGGGCAGTCCATGCGGGGAGGCGCTGCCTGGTGAAGACTGCAGGTCTGCATCCGCAGTCAATTGTTTTAAGCTATCCATAT
>DATNOY010000421.1:0-9951 GCA_036703495.1 Coleofasciculaceae cyanobacterium | reverse complement strand
TTATGTTGCTTCGTCCCGTGCATCTCAGCAGTTGATTGCTTACGCCAAGTATTAATGCAAACAAAATACCCGCAGTGGCTAAGAACCAGCTGCGGGCAATCGGAAAGAGTTCTATGAAAAACTTTGAAGCCATTCTAACATCGATCGCGTGTTTACGGAAGACTCTTAATGGAATGTCTTCGTTCTACCCTCAAGACATCTTGAAGGCTGAAGCTCAAAAGTGTGGCGTCCCTAACTGGCAGATGGAGCGATTAGCCGATATTGCGGGCTGGGCATACTGGGCGGAGTCCGACATTGAAGAGACCGTCAGATTGTCCAAGCTAAGCAAGGCAGAGTTCAACGCTATTCCTGAAGGGAAGCGGAATTTTAAGAAGGATGGCAAGGCAAGCGCGATCGCACGTCCTGCTCACATCGCCCAACCTCACTGGGACGAGTGGATTGCGTCAGGGGTTGATCCGGCAATCATTGCGGAGAATGTGCGATCGGTTGATGGCGAGTTGGCGTTTCAGATTATCTGCGAACATGCTTCTGAAAAGGTGCAAAACGTTCAGTCTTACCCCACTGAGCCACTCAAAAAGATTCTGGAGCGCAACGAGTATTTAATAGAGGGCGGTGGATGGTGGCTCACAGGACTTAACCCACTTGACAACTGGGAACGGATGACAGACTGGGGACAACTGAAGCCAAACACGCCTCGCCCTGATGTAGCGAAGCCCGACAAGCTTGTGAAGTATTGCAATCCAGAACGGATGGAGACCCGTGCTCTGTTTCTAGAGCACCCCGCGAGGCGCGATCGCTGGGCAACAGTGCAAGCAAACCCCGAAATTCCGGTGATTGTATGCGAGGGCGGGAAGAAGGCTGGGGCGCTAATTTCGCTGGGCTATGACGCGATCGCATTGCCCGGTATATGGGGGGCATACCGCAAGGCAGAGGGCTGCGTCCCCGCTCATCTAATCCCCGAGATTGAAGCGATCGCTTCTCATGGCAGGGCGATCGTATTTTGCTTTGACCAGGACGAAAAGGAAAGCACGAGGGATGCGGTCAAGGCTGCGATTCGATCGACGGGGAACCTGCTGCGGGCGAAAGGTTGCAAGGTTGGGGAGACGAAGTGGAATTGGAAAACGGGCAAAGGAGTCGATGATGTTTTAGTGAAGAAGGGTGCGGAATTTGTCAAAACTATCATTCAAAAAGGGATCGAGGATGCCATGGACGACGTTGTTATTTTGCCTAAAAATTCCGCAGTTGCGGAATCTGGCGCGATCGCTTATGAAATGACGGATGACGCAGCTACCCCCGATCACCACTTAAACGTTCATTTTTTCAAGGAAGGGAACGGCAACTACTGCACCATGGACAGTGCATTCTTCTTCCACAACGGCTCCAACTTCTGGCAGTACGTTGAGGATGACGCGATGCTCTGCATCATTGCTGAGCAACTGAAAAAGTTGTATGTCAAGCAGACCCAGAAAATTGGTAAGCAATATGTCGAGCGCGAAATCAAGCGCTTCGCAACGCACCGCAACGCCGTCAGCGCCTATGGCTTCAATCGGCTAGCGCTAGCAGTGCCCAGAGAAAAGCGCAAGGACGATCGCCTGTTTATCAACTTCCTCAACGGCGTTCTCTATACCAAAACGGGAGAGCTGTTGCCCTACGATCGATCGCTTTTCCTGACCTCGCAGATTCAAGCCAATTATGTCCCAGGAGCAGACTGCCCTGAGGCAATGCTCAAATTTATCACCACATGCTATGGGATAGACAAGATTGAGCTAATCCGGGCAATCATTCGCTATCAGATCGACGCCTCTCTTCCCTACGGTTACTTTGTCCACCTGATCGGAGATTCAGGGACAGGGAAGGGGACTCTGATCCGATTCCTGGGGAATATCCTCGGCAAGTCCTACAAGGCGCTGAGCGAGTTTGCCATGCTCAATACGGCAGAGGGACGGTATCAGGTTTTAACGGGGGCTAGACTGGTCGCATTTCCTGATGTAACCGTGGCGCTGGGGAACATGGGGGCATTTTATGAGCTAGTGGACAACGGCTCGCTGCTGGGGCGTCCGCTGCACTGCTCGACAACATTTAGCCGTGAGTGGGACTGCCGATTCATCCTTGCCTCTACTCAGCCGATGCAGTTCGAGAAATCGGACACAGGGTGGGACAGAAGGTGCGTCCCAATTAGCACGATCGGCAAGAAGTCCAACAACATTGACGACTCGTTTGCCGCCGCATTAGAGGCATGCAAGTCCGATGTGATTTCCTGGGCAATGGGCATGGACAAAGAACGGGTGATGGCAGTCATCAAGAACCCGGGCACCGTCGATTCAAATTATCAAAGCCTCAAGGATATCCAGGCGATCGCATCTGATTCAGTCAAAGCATTTATCGATGCTTGCTTGGCTCCGAGCGACGACGACTCCCCTATGTCCAAGGCGACGTTTTACGGATACTACAAAGCCTTTTGCGAGGCAAACAAACTAGGGGCGAAATCATCCGCCAAGTTTTACTCAAGCATGAAGACGTCGCTTGGAGATTTTTTCCTGCGCGATCGCACCTCGAAGATTATTGATGGGGCGAAGGTGAATATCCCTTCTTCCTTCACCCGGATTCAATTGGTCGATTACTCACTGTTCGCGATCAAGCAGAACACGGTAGAGGGAGCGGTGCCAGAAGAGCGGGCTGAGTACGTTTGCAACGTCACATTGCAGTCAGAGGGAGGTTTAGAGCTGTTTAGAGCGGCAAAACCTAACTCAATTCCTACTCAGGCTACTCAGGGTACGCCAACTCCTACTCAGGGCACTACTCAGGGCGAAACCATTGATATATATACTACTCAGTCTACTCAAGGAATCTCAGAAGTATATAGGGAGAAAATTAGTAACGAAAATACAGAGAATATGGAAGATATAGATCATAATTTACTCCCTTATAGGGGTCAAAAAAGCCTGAGTAATGAGAGTAGCCTGAGTAATCCGCTCCCTGAGCCAGTTTCAGCGATCGACCCTACCCTGAGTAGAGAAGAGCTTACCCTGAGTAGCCTGAGTAATGGCAGTGAAAATGGCGGTTCAAACGGCAACGGACATCACCCCAAAGAAGAAGCGATCGACTTTGAACTGATGTCCCCAGCCGAGCGGGAGGCGTACCTCGCGACGTGGGAATCGTTCTAGCCTCAACCGCTGTCCTAGTGTTGCGTAGTGACGCGATCGCGCTTAGAATAGTTGTGTAGTTACGCAATAGCAAGGATATGGATTGGATGCCAAATATAGGCGATCGCGTTTATCACAAGTTGCACGGAGTTTTCTGTGTTGCCCAACGGGTGAAACGTCAGGGAGAGGTGCTTTTGTTTGGTTTGCCTGGGGGTGTGCCCGTGAGGTTTGAGGACTGCTTCCCTGATTGCTCTGAGGAGCGTCTAAGCGCGATCGATTTAGAAGACTTGCTGATGGTCGTCAGCGAGATTATTGAAAGCCGATCGGTTGAGGATCTGGATCTGTTGACGTTTTTGAATGTCACCCAAAAGCGTCAATTATGGGACGCTCTAACCCCGCAGCAACAATCGGGGTTATCCAAGTTAAAAGAAGCAAAGGTGAAAGCAGCATGAAAACCTTGTATCTGTCCAACGAGCAGCTAATCGAGTTATACGCTGCGTTATGCGGCATCAGCGTCGCTCCCCTGCTCGGTGAGCCCGATCGCATTGCCATGCTTGCCAAATTCGCAAATAGTGAGGTTTTAGCCTCTGCCAGTATCCAGATTGGGAGTCTGGTGAGTGCGCAGATGGAGCAGCGGAGTATCCCCAGTGTGTTGGAGGGCGATCGGTGAAATCAATTACTTCAGTCTCAGGCGGGAAGTCATCGGCATACATGGCGGTTCATTTTCCGACTGACCATTATGTATTCGCGATCGTCCTTACTGACCAGCAAGAAGTCGCTCCAAAAGATCCTGGATTGCTCCGTGAGTGCCAGCGCAGGGTGCCCGGATTTATCGCGTCGAGAGAGGTCGATCAAACCTTGATCAACCTGCTGAGGCTTGAGGAGTTAATTGGTAAACCGATCGAGTGGGTTTGGGCAAAAGATAATACAGGAGTGCCATTAACCTACGATGCGTTGATTCGGAAGCATCACTCGCTTCCGAATCAAAAAACAAGATTTTGCACTGAAGAGTTAAAGCTTTACCCCATTTTCTGGCACTGTTATCTCAACCTGATGGACGACCCACAAGATGTCTTGTGGATGAACATCGGTTTCAGGGCAGACGAGATGGGACGAGTCGAAAAGATGCGATCGACCTGCCAGAAATTCCGATTCCCCTCGCACTGCCCGATCGGAGCAAAAGATAAACGCAATAAGCAACGCCATAAAAAAGTTGAGTACCGGGTGCCGGGATTCCCGATGGTAGATGCAGGGGTCGATCGCTTAGAGGTTGCAAAGTATTGGCTCGACAAGGGTTGGCAATTCCCGATCGTATCCAACTGCGATGGTTGTTTTTGGCATATCCCAGAGCAGTTAAGGCTGCAAGCCGATCTTTATCCCGATCGTATCAACTGGTGGATTGACCAAGAGATTGAGTCCGGCTCAACCTGGGTGAAAGGGTCTCACTACAGTCGCGTTATATCAACAACAGATCTTGTTGTTCCAGGGTATGACGCAGAGTCAGGATGTTTTTGTCACGACTAAAAATCATTGGAGGTTTATATGGGCGCTGAGTTTCTGGAAGAAAAAGTTCACGGCACATTTGAAGACGTTCGGAAAAAATATCAAGAGCTTTACGAGGAATATCAAGATATTTCAGAAAAAACAGAAGGGTATTCTGGCACATGGGGCGAAGTTCACTCATTAAAAAAGTGCGATCGCACTTTTGAATCAGAGCAAGAATTCATTCAATGGGTCGTTGAAACTGGCGAAAATAACGAAGCGATCGCTTATGAGTTTGAGGGTGGAGTGTGGGTGATAGCTGCGTGGGCAAAATCATGACGCAACCCTTCACCCTCCGCCCCTACCAAATCAAACTATCCCAGCAAGGCGTAAGCATCCTGCAACGCCTCAGAATCGTCTACCTGGCAATGGAAGTGCGCACCGGCAAGACGTTAACCGCATTGGAGATTGCACGGCTCTACGGTGCCAAAAACGTACTGTTCCTGACCAAGAAAAAAGCGATCGCATCTATCGAGTCCGACTACGAGAAACTTGCCCCCGACTACGCACTGACCGTCATCAACGACGAGTCAATGCACAAACTAGAGGGCAGCTTTGATCTGGTCATCCATGACGAGCATCATCGTTTTGGGGCAATCCCCAAACCAGGGCAATCCACCAAGTTATTTAAGCAACTGTTCGCCAAGTTGCCACACATCTACCTAAGCGGCACTCCAACGCCAGAGAGCTACAGCCAGATTTATCACCAATTTTGGGTCAGCGCTGCCAATCCGTTTGCCGAAAAAAGCTTTTATGCATGGGCTCGATCGTTCGTCAGTGTCAAACAGAAACGCATTCCATCAGGGTTTATCAACGATTACAGCGATGCCAACATAGATGCGATCGCCCCTCTGATTGAACCCTACATGATCCGCTACTCCCAAGAGGATGCGGGGTTTGTGTCTCAGATTGACGAAGAAATTTGCTGGGTCAGTGCATCCGATCGCACTCACAACCTTGCCAAGCGGTTGATAAACGATCGCTTTGTCCAGGGTACTCAGGGCACCTGCACCGCAGACACCGCCGCCGCACTGCAGCAGAAACTGCACCAGATCTACTCCGGCACTTTGATCCTTGACGAGGAACCAGAGATGCCCCGCAAATCGGTCGTGCTTGACAACCACAAAGCTCGATTCATTTTGGATAAGTTCGTCGATTGCAAGTTGGTCATTTTCTACAAATTCACCCAGGAGGGTAGGTTAATCGCTGAGGCAATGGGCGATCGCGTCACCACTGACCTGGATGAGTTCAACGCCTCCAACAAATCGATCGCCCTTCAAATTGTGTCAGGGCGGGAAGGGTTGAACCTGAGTGCGGCTGAGGCGATCGTGTTTTTCAATATTGATTTCAGTGCGACGTCTTACTGGCAGGCACGCGATCGGATGACAACGAGAACGAGGCGGGAGAGCAAGATTTACTGGCTATTCACAGTTGGCGGAATTGAGGAAAAAGTTTATGCCGCAGTCCAAGACAAAAAGAGTTACACCACGAGCATCTTCAAAAAAGACTTTGGCATCAAGCCCAAGCGAGTCATCGATCCAGTCAAAGCTTATCAAGCAGTATAGGGCGGCAGGCTACTACGTCATCAAACTGGGCATAACCAACAAAGGGGGATTACCCGACCTGCTGCTGATCAAGGATGGCATTGCCTCATTTATCGAGGTGAAGAAGCCTGGATGTCACCCTACCCCTCTGCAGTTGCACCGGGCGGATGAGCTAAGGGCGATTGGGTGCGTCGTCAGGTTTGTGACAGAAGGCGATCGAGATATCGAAGGGGTCAAGACAGGCGATCGCGCATTAGCGGCGGAATGGCGTGGAAAAGATTGACGTAACTACGTAATTAAGAGTAGTATTGTTGTGGAGTTACGCAATAAACATGTTGAATTACGCTGATTTTATTGGTCGTAAGGCTTTGCGGTTTGAGCCACGAGGCTTTGATGTTTCACTTGATGAGTTAAGCGCAAATCAGTGGAGCGATCGCCATCAATATCAACCGCCAATCATCCAGAAACTCTTGAAGCTTGGTTGCGGCGGCTTGTTCAGCAACTACGGCACTGGCAAGACAATGATCCTGCTCAAGTGGGCTGAACAAGTAGCCAAGCACACCGAGCAGCAAGTAATCATCTTGTGCCCTTTAGCAGTAGCCAGTCAGACAATCAAGGAAGCGGATCAAAAGCTTGGGCTAAAGGTTGATTTTATTGAATCCCAGTTATTAGCTAATAGCTCTACCGCCCCGATCGCTATCACCAATTACGACAAGTTGAAAGGGCTGAACTGCGATCGCTATTCCGGGTTTGTTGCCGATGAATCTTCGGCGTTCAAAAACTACTCTGGCAAACTCAAGCAATTGATGCAGTCAAAGTTTGCCGACACTACATTCCGGCTAGTGTGCAGCGCCACGCCTTCGCCCAACGATTTGTTAGAGCTGGGCAATCAATCTGAGATTCTAGGAGTTCTCAACTCTCACCAAATGATTGCTAGGTACTTTATCAACGACACAATGGCAGCAGGCAAATACAAGCTGCGCCCGTTTGCTGCTAACGATTTCTGGGACTGGGTAACGAGCTGGGCAATGTTTTTGACTAAGCCTAGCGATCTTGGTTTTTCTGACGAAGGGTGGGATATTCCGAAGCCAACAATCCACCGGCATTGCGTCGAGGTCGATCATACGATCGCATGGAATGAAACCGATCGCGACGGTCAGATCAGCCTATTTCGCACACCATCGCTTAATGCCACCAGTATTCATAAAGAGCAACGGTTAAACGTCGATGCGATTGCCTCTAAGGTTGCTGAGATTGCCGAATCAGTGCCAAGACATGAGCCGTTGATCGTTTGGTGTTTTACTGATTACGAAAGTGAAGCGATCGCGCAGCTAATCCCTGATTCATTTGAGTTGAGGGGGAGTGAAACAGCTAAAGCTAAAACGGCAAAGCTAGAAGCATTTAGCGATGGCAGAATTCTTAGGCTTATCACCAAACCGGAGATTGCCGGACTTGGGTTGAACTGGCAGCACTGCGGGCATCAGATTTTTGTGATGGGCACCTCCTATTCATTTGAGCAGTATCACCAAGCGCTGCATCGCACCGTTCGATTTGGGCAAACGCGATCGGTGCAAACTCATGTTGTTTACGCCGAAACGGCAGGCGATGTGGTTGGAACGATCGAACGCAAAGAACGCCAGCACGAGCACATGCAATTTCAAATGATCCGAGCAGTTAAGCGATCGATTCAACATCAAAAGCCGTCTGACTACAACCCCAAAACTCCAATGATTATCCCTTCATGGCTTAAAGCCAAGGCAGCGCAATATGCAAATTAAAGCTTTAGACCAAGTTCAAATTCTCGATCGCGCTACTGTTTATCATGGCGACACTGTGGATTTGATTCGGGGATTACCTTCTAACAGCATTGATCTGACTGTTACATCATTGCCGTTTGCCAATGTGTATCTCTACTCTGACAGCCCGCATGATATGGGCAACACGGACGACGATCGCCACTTTTTTGAGCATTTTGACTATCTCATCCCTGAACTGTTCCGAGTCACCACCCCCGGCAGGTTGGCAGTAATCCACTGCAAAGATTTGCCACTTTACAAGGGTAGTGATGGTGTTGCCGGACTGCGAGATTTCCCAGGTGAGATCAGGCGGCGTTTTTGTGGAGAGGCGATCGAGTATTTGCAAGCCAGGTTAGAAGCATTCACCGAAGCAAAAGCGTTGATAGGTCGCGATCGAGTAGAAGGACTTGACGAAAAGATTTTAGAAGTTGAAGACGAGCTATTAGAAGTGCAGCGATCGAGTTGGGTATTCCATAGCCGGGTGACGATCTGGAAGTGCCCCAAGATCGAGATGGAGCGCACCAATAACCACGGCTTGTTGCATAACCAACTTTGCAAAGATTCCAGCGTTAGCCGTCAAGGAATGGCTGATTATCTCCTAGTGTTCCGCAAATGGTGCGATGAGATGGATGGGTTGAATTCACCCAAGCCAGTCACCCGGTTGAATTGCGGCGGCAAATATCGGTTTGACTCAACGCCATATGTCGGAACCGAACTGCCAGAGACAAACCCCGATCGCGATCCTCGCGGGCATTCAATTCGAGTCTGGCAAAAGTACGCCAGTCCAGTTTGGTTTGACATTAAGCAAACCAATGTTCTTAAGGTAAAGAAGGTTAAAAGTGATTCTGAGGAAAGGCATATGTGTTGCCTTCAGCTCGACGTAATCGATCGCTGCATTGATCTATGGAGCAATCCAGGTGATGTTATTTTCGATCCGTTCTCTGGTTGGGGTAGCACTGGCGTTGAAGCTTTGAAAATGGGGCGAAACTATGTTGGCTGCGAGTTAAACCCTAGATATTTTAAGCAATCGATCGCATTCCTGGAAGATGCCGCAAGCGCCCATCAAATTAAGTTAGAAGATCAGATTGAAACCGAGCTGGCGAGTGTTGCATGACAAAGATTGACGTAACTACGCAATCAAGAGTAGTATTGTTATGGAGTTACGCAACAAGCCATGACCCAAACATACACTCTCACCCTGTACTACGACGGTTTAAGAGTCGCGATCGCTGATGGTATTCAGTTCACAGTTTTGAAGCAACCGTTCGGTGTTACTCCAGAAGCGCGATCGCGTTCGATCGGGGCTTTGATCATGGCTTTCCTGGTTAAGACTGCCCCGGTTGATGCGGTGCTACTGGTCAATATTGCAGGGTCGGACGCCTTAGATGATTTGATCGAGGTTAAGAAGCAGCTACCCGATCGCTTCTGGATGGAACTGCGATCGAGCCACGGGCAGGATTGGCGATTTGCTTCGCATGACGGAGTCCTCCCCAGGGACATCAGCGAAGCTACGTTAGAGCAGTTTTATGTTGACGAGGTGAGCCGATGAAACGCTACAAAGGATTTGGGGCATTGCCCAAGTACAAAATGACGATCGCCACTTACAATGGCGGGTTCTTGACGCTGCGATTCCCTGCCAAGAGTAAGGATGAAGCGATCGCGACTAGCAACAAGATTGCTCAATGCATTTCCAATCCTGAAACACCGGGGAAACTAGAAGCGCTGGTCGCTGCGGGCATCCCGGAAGACGAGGGATCGGCGTTGATTGAACTGGGGAAAGAAATGGCTGAACTAACAGAGCTTCCCCCTGATCCAAACTTTTTGAATCGGTTAGCTGCCAGAATCGCAACAGACCACAGCGGGCAAAAGGTATCGATATCGCGATCGCGTTTCTCTGATGTTGTTGGATTGCTGAAGGGGCATCAC
>DATNOY010000420.1:0-9115 GCA_036703495.1 Coleofasciculaceae cyanobacterium | reverse complement strand
TGAACCGGTTGCCGACCAATACATGGACGTGCTCAAGACCCGCTTAATTGGGGATGCTGCCCCTGATGTTTTTTTCCTCGACAGTTTTGAAGCCCCCTTTTTAATGTCCAATGGAGTGCTAGAACCCCTTAACGCTTATCTGACGCCAGAGTTTGACTTAGCAGATTTTGAAACGACGCTGCTGGCTCCTTTCCAGCAAGATGGCATCCTCTACGGATTACCCAAAGACTGTTCTTCGCTAGCGCTGTTTTACAACCAGCAGGCATTTGCTGAAGTTGGCATTACCCAGCCACCCACTACCTGGGATGAACTCCTGGCAGATGCCCAACGCTTAACCCGCGATCGCGATGGCAACGGCAAAATTGACCAGTACGGCTTGGGAATATTGCCCGACTTGGCTCGGCTGGTTTACCTGATGCGGGCTTTTGGCGGCACTGCAATCGACTCACGAGGACAGGCAGCATTTGCTTCAGAAGCGGCTCTCAAAGGGTTGAACCTGATTGTGCAGCCCTATCAGAATCGCATCGCTGCGCGTCCGCCCGATGTGGGCGCAAATTCTGGAACAGAAATGTTTGGCCAGGGCAAAGCCGCCATGGTGATTGAAGGCAACTGGGCGATTCCATTTTTACAAGAGACGTTTCCTACGCTGCCATTTGCCACGGCTGAAGTGCCCCGCATCCAGGGTCAGCCCGGCACTATGGTTTATACCGTTGGCTATGTGATGAACCGGCGATCGCAGCACAAACCAGAAGCTTGGGAGTTAATCCGCTATCTCACGGGTAAAACAGGCATGGCGCTCTGGACAAAGGGGGGCAGCGCCTTACCCAGCCGTCACTCTGTAGCACAACAGTTGCACTACGACCGCGATCCATTGCGATCGCCCCTGATCGCAGGCATCAAATATGCCACCCCCTGGCAACTGGGACAGTATCCGGCTGCCATTATGAACAGCTTCAACAACCAATTTACGAGCGCTATTTTGGGGGAGCAACCGCTGCGACAAGCCTTGCAACGGGCACAAGACAGCGCCAATCAGCAAATTCAAGCCGCAGAGCTATGAGCAACGATCAGGGGCGGCGGCTGAGCGCATCTGTTGCTCCTCAGGGAAGGAACGTAAATTTAATAAAACCCAAAACTTAATTTTTGAAAGCCCGGCAATGCCGTACCTTCAGAAATTAAAAGTGCGGTTTGAATGAATTCGTGATCCTCATGTTGGTGGTTTGGGAGAAAACAACCATGTTGCAGCGCAGACGCCGATCAAACCTGACGACACCTGGCATCAGAGCCGAGGGAGCCGGTTATCTGCTGATGTTCCCTGCCATTTTGGGACTGGGATGTTTTACGATCGCCCCGATCCTATTAGCTATATTTTTGTCTTTTCAAAAGGTAAAGCTATTAGGCGGCATTGAATATGAGTTTGTCGGTTTCCGCAACTTTTCCCGCTTAGCGACAGACGATCGCCTTTGGATTGCTCTAAAAAACACAGCCGAATATGTGGCGATCGTGGTTCCGGCTCAAACCATCCTGGCATTAGCGTTAGCGGCCACCTTGAATGCTGGCATTAAAGGTCAGAATATCTGGCGGATTTTATTCTTTCTGCCCACCATTACGTCATCCGCCGTCCTGACGCTGATCTTCATGTGGATTTATAACGCAGATGGTTTACTTAACCAAGCTCTGGCTGGGGTCGGACTACCCACTTACAACTGGTTGAGCGATCCCAAAGTAGCCCTCAAAGGCATCATGATCATGAACATCTGGTCAACCGCCCCATTTTTTATGGTGATTTATCTAGCAGCCCTACAAGATATTCCGCGATCGCTTTACGAAGCTGCTGAAATAGATGGAGCGAATGGCTGGCAGCAGTTTCGCTATATCACCCTGCCGCAGCTGCGTCCCGTCACCTTCTTTGTGGTAGCTATGGGTGTGATTGGTACGTTTCAATTGTTTGATCAGTCCTATATTTTTTCTGGAGGTTCAGGCGGTCCCAATAACGCTACACTGACGGTTGTTTTATTAATCTATCAGTCTGTCTTCCGCGATCTCCAGCTAGGATATGCAGCGGCGATCGCTTTTTTGTTGGCAATAGTCATTATTGGCGTTACCTTAATTCAGCAGCGTGTCTTCGGCAAAGAATCTACTTAAGCTCAAAAAACTAATTAACATCCTATGAAATCCTCAATTTATCCCATCGGCTTGCGCTGGATTCTCTATGTGCTGTTGAGCGTTTATGCGATCGTTACGCTCATCCCTTTTCTCTGGGCTTTGTCTGCATCATTCAAACCGTTATCCGAAATTCTGAAGGGTGGCTTCTTCCCGCATCACTTGACGTTAGATAACTATCGCCAAATCTTTTTAGAACAGCCCCTATTTCTGCGCTGGTTATTCAACAGTGTATTCATTGCGGTCTGTGTGACGGTGCTGAATCTTCTCTTCAATTCAATGGCAGGGTATGCCCTGGCGAGATTACAGTTTCGCGGCAAGCAGTTCTGGTTTCTGCTGATTCTGGCAGTTTTAGCCGTTCCGGCACAGGTGACGTTAATTCCAACTTTTTTGATTCTCAAATCATTAGGCTGGCTTAATTCCTATCAAGGCATGATCATTCCTGGCATGATTAACGCCACTTTTATTTTTATGATGCGCCAGTTTTTTATTAATTTTCCGCGATCGCTAGAAGAAGCGGCCGCATTAGACGGACTGAATGCTTTACAAATTTTCTGGTATATTGTCTTACCGTTGGCAAAACCAGCGATCGCAGCGCAAGCCGTCTTCGTATTTATGGGAAGTTGGAATAATTTCTTGTTACCGGTGGTGATTCTGTTTGAGCCAGAGATGTTTACCTTACCTCTGGGACTCAATACCTTTAAGGGACAATACATCAGCTATTGGAATTACATTATGGCAGCCTCCATGATGTTTACCTTACCTGTGCTCTGCATCTACGCCTTTTTTAACCGCTATTTTATTCAAAGCGTCACCTTTACGGGAGGTAAAGGATAAAGCACTTTTGCCCTTAGGAGCAGCGGATTTCTGGAGAAAATACCCTATGCTCTGATCAAAATCCAAAGAATCATAGCAGTCCTCATCAAGGTGAGATAGGGTGCAGTGAAACCCTTAGCTGGGTGCTGTGCTCCCACACTCGTCCTTTATCTGAGTACGTAGCAATAAGCGTCAAATATGGTTTAACGAAGGGGCTTCTCATCACTGATTGGGCTTGGATAATTTACCAGAATTTTGGATAGATCCGATACTATTGTCTCAAGTCCACTCCAAGATTTACGTATAAAAATATACGGTTTAAAGTGAAGAAGTCGTTGAACGCTTCTGTGAATGCAGGCTGCAAGAACTTTACTAGAAGGGATCATCAATAATTCCGGTTAAGATTTTCATAAATATCTATAAGGTTTTTGATACACAGTATTAGAAACCGTAATGGCAGATCGGTTGGCATTTATGGCAGCGTAATACTGTAGCAGCGTCACACTATGACAGCGCCATAGAGAGGTTGGTAATTGATGAATTTTGCAAAACTTAAATTCTGGATCGGCCAGCAAGTCCGCGAGTTCACCGTACATCTTCAGCGTCTACAGCCTGCCAGCAACCTGAGGGTTGTGTTCTGTGTGGATGGACCCAAAAACGGACAGTCATCTGGTTTGCGCGGCTATCGAATCGCTGAAGCCCTCAGACCTTTGGGTTGGCGATCGGTTGTGATTCCACCGCAACTTGATTTATCTCAGCGACGGCGCATCCTTCAAGCTGAAAAGCCTCAAATCTTGGTGCTGCAATCTTCTCGTCCTGTTTTAAACCGCCCTCAACTATATCCGGATCAGCTGTGTGTATATGACCTGGATGATGCGGATTTTCTAGATCCCAAGGACGAAGTCAAGCAAGCGGTTCTTAGCTGCGCTATGGGCAGCCAGGCTGCCATCGCTGGCAGTCGCTATATTGCCGATTTCTTGAAGCAGTATTGTCAGCAAGTTGAGGTGATTTGGACGGGTTCCCAACCGCTGCAGTATTCCCAACCTCCAATCAAGGCCAATCCTCCTATTGTTTGCTGGGCCTGTGCCAATCCTCACGCTATGCACGAGGAAGCGTCTCTTGTGCGGGACATCATGATGCGCATCTCTAGCCATCTTCGTTGCCAATTTTGGTTAATTGGCGTTCAAGATCAATCTAAAGGTCAGGATTTTGTTCAACCGATCGCTGATCGTGGCATTCCCTGCAAAGTGTTCCCTTTTATGCCGTATAGAAAGTTACTAAAGACTTTAGAGCCAGTATCTATTGGTCTGGCCCCACTTGTCATTGAGAAATCTCCCTTCAGTGCAGGAAAATCCTTTGGCAAGGTCTTGGCTTATCTCAATACTTATACCGCTGTAGTTGCCACTGATTGCGTAGAGCATCCCTTATTTTTTAGCAGTGGAAATAACGGCATCCTCGTATCAACGCTCGCTGAATGGGTGGAAGCGGTAGAATTTTTGCTATCTCATCCAGATCAGATGCGCCGCATGGGAGCAAAAGCTAGGGCAGATTATGTAGCTCGCTTAAGTACACAAGAGGCTGCTAGAAGAACAGATCAACTGTTGCGGCAGTTGCTCAAAGCTAGATCGAGTTGCCGTCAGTTGATTTAGAACAAAGGGAGGCAGGCTGCGCTGGGCGACTGAGCGCCCTTCGGCTTGGCAGCTGTACCTCATCCCAAAGCAAACCCCTTCCCGGTGCGGGAAGGGGTTGATGAATCAAGTATTCCGCAGGGAGGCGATCGCTACTTCTACCGGGCTGCTGCTGGCATACCCAGAATGTCCTCAATCCGAGGCATTTCTTCTAGCGGAATCACCCGTCCCTCATCTTCAAAATTGGGAATCTGGTCGAAGTTGAGATAGCGATACAGTTCTTCAGCAAATGGATCGATCTTTTTCGTCACGATCGCCATGTACTCTTCAACCGTCGGAATCTTACCCAACAGCGCACAGACGGCTGCCAGCTCTGCCGAACCCAGGTAAACCTGCGCGCCTTTGCCCATGCGATTGTTGAAGTTGCGGGTAGAAGTGGAAAACACGGTTGTGTTGTCTGCTACCCGCGCCTGGTTGCCCATACAGAGCGAGCATCCTGGCATCTCAGTTCTGGCTCCGGCAGCGGCAAACGTGCCATATATGCCTTCTTCCCGCAGCTGCTTCTCATCCATCCGGGTAGGAGGACAGATCCACAGCCGCACCTTCACCGGGCCCGCCCCTTCCAAAATTTTGGCCGCGGCCCGGTAGTGACCAATATTGGTCATACAGGAACCGATAAATACTTCCTGCACCGGATCGCCTGCACATTCAGACATCAGCTTAATGTTATCCGGATCGTTCGGAGCCGCCACAATCGGCTCTTTCACCTGATCCAAATCCACCTCAATGACTTCGGCATATTCGGCATCCGCATCGGCTGACATGAGCGAGGGATGAGCCAGCCATTGCTCCATTTTGGCAACGCGCCGCAGGATTGTTCGCGCATCCCCGTAGCCCCGAGCCACCATGTTCTTCAGCAGAGCTACATTCGATCGCAAATACTCCGCTACCGTATCAGTACTCAGCTTAATCGTGGAACCCGCACAGGAGCGCTCTGCTGTTGCGTCCGTCAACTCAAATGCTTGTTCTAGTTTCAGGTCGGGCAGTCCTTCCATCTCCATAATCCGACCGGAGAAGACATTCTGCTTGTTCTCCTTGGAGACAGTCAACAAGCCTCGCTGCATCGCCGCATAGGGAATCGCATTGACGATATCGCGCAGAGTGACACCAGGCTGGAGCTTGCCCTTAAACCGTACCAGCACCGATTCTGGCATATCCAATGGCATGACGCCCAAAGCGGCCGCAAATGCCACTAGCCCCGAACCCGCCGGAAAGGAAATGCCTAACGGGAAGCGCGTATGAGAATCGCCGCCTGTGCCAACGGTATCCGGTAGCAGCATTCGGTTTAGCCAGGAGTGGATAATGCCGTCACCCGGTCGCAGCGCCACACCGCCCCGTTCATGCATGAAGTCAGGCAGATCTTTATGCGTCTTGATATCTACCGGCTTGGGGTAAGCTGCCGTGTGGCAAAAGCTTTGCATTACCAGGTCAGCACTGAAGCCCAAGCAGGCCAGTTCTTTCAATTCATCGCGGGTCATCGGGCCGGTTGTGTCTTGAGAACCCACGGTGGTCATGATCGGTTCACAGGAGGTGCCGGGGCGCACGCCCTCCAACCCACACGCTTTGCCCACCATTTTTTGCGCCAAAGTAAACCCTTTGCCTGTGTCGGCGGGCAGCTGGGGACGGACAAACAGCGAGCTAGGTTCAAGCCCCAGCGCAATCCGAGTTTTGTCGGTTAAGGTGCGACCGATCAGCAGGGGAATCCGTCCCCCCGCCCGCACTTCATCCAGAATAGTATCCGGCTTGAGACTAAAGCTGGAAATTACTTCGCCTGCTTCATTGGTAATTTCGCCTTTGTAGGGATAGATCGTGATCACATCCCCTGTTTCCAGTTGGGTCACATCGCATTCAATCGGTAATGCTCCCGAATCTTCGGCGGTATTGAAAAAGATCGGTGCAATTTTGCCACCCAGGATGTATCCACCCGTTCGCTTGTTGGGAACGTGGGGAATGTCTTCGCCAATGTGCCACAACACAGAGTTAATTGCCGATTTCCGCGAGGAGCCTGTCCCCACAACATCACCGACATAAGCCACAGGATGTCCGTTTTGCTTGAGTTGAGCGATCGCCTCCAAACTTCCAGGTTGCCGGGTTTCCAGCATGACCATGGCATGGAGGGGAATGTCAGGACGGGTAGTGGCATGGGGTGCAGGAGACAGATCATCTGTGTTCGTTTCTCCAGGCACCTTAAACACGGTAACAGTAATGGATTCTGGCAATACCGCCCGGCTGGTGAACCACTCTGCGTTCGCCCAAGATGCCATCACCTGCTTGGCGTAAGCGTTGCCTTGCTCAGCCAACTCTTGCACATCATGGAACGCATCATAAACCAGCAGAATTTTGCTCAGAGACGTAGCGGCAATGCTGGCGATCGCCCCATCTTCCACCTGCAGCAGATCAATCAGAGAATGAACGTTGTAGCCACCCATCATGGTACCCAGCAGCTCGACTGCGAACTGAGGGGATACGAGCGGACTGGTGATTTCCCCTTTGGCGATCGCTGTCAAAAATCCTGCTTTCACATAAGCTGCCTGATCCACACCTGGAGGAATGCGATCGACCAGCATCGCCAGCAGGGCTTCTGCCTCACCAGCGGGGGGATTTTTGAGTAGCTCACAGAGTTCTGAAGCTTGCTCAGCGTTGAGGGGTAAGGGTGGAATTCCCAAAGCCGCTCGATCTGCAACGTGTTTACGATATAGTTCCAACATTTTCTCAAATCTCTCCAGTCAGCAGGATGGGGGCGATTGTATTAGCGCACGCACCAATAATTTATATCTATAGATACACCTCTACGGTAGCTTTCTGCACAGTTCGCGATCGCATCGCCAGCCATAAAAATTGCTGACTTCAAAAATAGTCACAAAAAATAGTCCCTGAGGGACACCCAGCTATTCGCCCTTACCCAAGTGTGTCACGCTGGTAGATAGGTCGTAGGAGTGCAGCGTGGGGACACAGGCGTTCTGGCAATTTCCAAGGTCATCCCCCACTGCTGCGCCCTGCTTTTCAAGCAGATGAGGAAGGGTCAGGATGAAGGTGTGGCAGGCTGATTTTTATCGTCGTCCGCTTCAAGATGAGGCGGGCAATCCCCTATGGCAATTGCTAATTTGTGATGCTGATCGCACACTCGTTTTAGATGCCTTTTGCCCCCAGCCTCAGGCTAATGCCGCCTGGCTAACAGCCCAGCTGCAGCTGGCTTACCAGAACAGCAATTGCACCGAACCCCTGCAAGCGCATCATCTGCAAGTTTTTCGCCCTCAGTCTGTCAGCTTGCTGCAAGCCGCCTGCCAACCGTTAGGGATCGTCGTAGAACCAACCCGCCGCACTCCTGCCCTCAAACAGATCCTGCAAGCGCAAGCCCAACACTATCGCAGCTTGCCTCACTATACCGGACAGCCCTACGAGCCTGTCGCCCTAGATCAACCGCCTCCCTTGCCTTTGCCGGAGCACCTGTGGGGCGAGCAATGGCGATTTGCAGCAATCGCCGCTCAAGATTTAATTCCGGCATTCCAACATCGCCCCATTCCTATTGTGGATATGCCAGAGGCGTTGTTTCCAGTCAACCTCCAACTTGCTTCCACTGTTCTGGTACCCGGCGTCATCATTGAGGCTGGCAAGCAGTCTATGCCGTTAGCCCGCTGGCTGCAGCGTTCTCACCCAGACTCACTCAACTACATTCCCGGCGACCCAGATGGACTGATTTTGGCAGCAGGACTAGTCGATCGCTGGGTGCTCAACACCTTTGAAGACCAGGAAGCGATCGCAGCAGCCAGAACGTTCCGAGAGCGGCAGCAAGCCGCCAAAGGTCTGCATTTTTTGCTAGTCCAGCCCGATGATTCGGGCATGACCTATACCGGATTCTGGCTATTGCAAAGGGAAAGCTGATTTGCCGAATCCAACGCTGCCAGCCACCCCGCTGCAGCTTCATATCGCTCATACTTGCTTTACATAGATTTACAAACTCAGGAGAAAAAATTCCGAGTAAATTCATGTATGGCTGACCTGCAGGAGATTTGAGCCGGTCTAAAAGATTATGAGCAACCGGTCATTACCTATTTACAAAAGTAAATAAATCATCTAATGTATTACTCATGGCAAGCAAAGCAGCGAACCGCTGAGCAGCTTACCATCTATCTTCTTAATTGTTTACAAGCACTCATCAAATCATGACAACGACACTACAGCAGCGCGAAAGCGCTAACTTGTGGGCGCGTTTCTGCAACTGGGTCACCTCCACCGACAACCGCCTCTATGTGGGCTGGTTCGGCGTGTTGATGATTCCCACCCTGCTCGCCGCCACCATCTGCTTCATCGTCGCCTTCATCGCTGCTCCTCCTGTGGACATCGATGGCATCCGTGAGCCCGTGGCTGGCTCCTTGATGTACGGCAACAACATCATCTCCGGTGCAGTTGTCCCTTCCTCCAACGCGATCGGTCTGCACTTCTACCCC
>DATNOY010000419.1:0-4379 GCA_036703495.1 Coleofasciculaceae cyanobacterium | reverse complement strand
TTTTCCTTGACGCTATCCCCCACTAATTCCCAAGCAGCTCCCGTTTCGCTCAAGACATCGTTTTGAGGGTCGATAACAACAACTGCGGTGTTATTATTGCTAATATTCATCGGTTTATTCCTTACTATAGTGCAGTTGCAGCATGTTCGATGATCTCGGCAACGGCATCTGGATGGGAGACCATTACAACATGAGACGCACCGCTCACCACGACTGTCTCCTTTGAGTTGGCCCGCTGCGCCAGGAAAGAATGCACCGCTGGCGGAATGTTCAAGTCGCGATCGCCATAAATAAACCAGGACGGGATCGATTTCCAGGCAGGCGCACCGGAGACTTCGGTAAACGCGGATTCCACAATCGGTCGCTGGGTACTAGCCATCAACTCCGCGTCGCTAGCGGGTAGATCCGCAGCAAATTGGGCGTGAAACTTGTCCTGCTGGATATAGAGGTCTTTGTCACCATCAGGCAATGCAACTGGCGGCGCGAGATTCGGCATGAGCGTGCTGCCCGGATAAAGTCCTGTGAGTTCGGCGGCAGTCTCGCCCGCCTCAGGAGCAAAGCCATCAACATAGACCAATGCTTTTACGTTCTCATTCCCATTGACCGCATTGGTGATGACTGCGCCTCCGTAGGAATGCCCAACCAGTACGATCGGACCTTCGATATCCTTGAGGACGCTGGCAACGTAGTCCGCGTCATTCTTGACACCCCGTAAAGGATTGGCGACAGCAACCGTCGGATAGCCTTTCGGAATCAGTTTGGTCAATACCCCGTTCCAACTGGAAGACTCAGCGAACGCGCCATGGACGAGCACGATCGTGGGCTTGTTGGCTTGGGCGCTGGCAGGATTCATGATGGCCCCCAGAGAGGTGATGGTCAGGGTTCCTAAAAAGAGAACGACAATCAAAAGCAGGCGGATGCCGTTCCTGAAGCTGAGCTTATTCATGCTGTGATTTCCTTGAGATTTGTTTGGTTGAAAATAGGCTGCAACCGCAATGTAAGAAATTGACGGATGTGGAGTTTAAGGACGCGAGGACACGGAAACAGAATTTAGACGAGAATTGCAAAAAGCCGATCGCATCCTTTCACAGACCGGACTCACCGCCGATCGGGCACTGTGAATGTTACTGTTTCGCTGGTGATTACTCTGTGCGTGGGGTCGGCTAGTTCGATCAGCACCTTGTGCAGTCCAGGTTCTAAACCAACCAAGATAATTGTTTCACCACTGGCATCGACAAAATGCCACGGCAAGTCATCAACAGTGATATGGATGTGTCCGATACGAGGCGATACATCAAGGGCACCTTTGCCAAACACTGGCAATACGCGCAAGTTCTCTGTCCGATACTGGATAAATACACGACCCTCAGATAGTGGATCGGGAAGCGGTGGATCGACAATTAGCTTGGCGGGTGCTTCATTTGCGATCGCAATCAGCGGAGATGAGCCGATGATGTCTCTGGCGCTTGGAGTGTAATTGTCCATTGTTGATAGGTATTTGAAAGAGGAAGAGGAATGCGGAAAGGGAGACGCGGTGACGCGAAATTGAATGAAACTTCTCCGTATCCCCGTGTTTCCGTACCCTCTTATTGCAGGTATTTCTTCAATTCAGCAGCAGCCTGGACAAACAGAGAACGAACTGCCGGAACCTCGGCTAAACCAGTCAGCAGCCCAAAATCATGAATCATGCCGTTGTAACGCACGGTTGTCACTGTCACTCCAGCCTCATCGAGCTTGCGTCCATAAGCCTCGCCACCATCACGCAAAATATCACTCTCTGCCACCTGAATTAACGCTGGAGGTAAGCCTTTCAGTTGCTCAACCGTCGCCTGTAGGGGAGAGGCATAGATATCTTTGCGCTTTGCTGGGTCAGGGATGTACATGTCATACATCCACTTCATCCCTGGTGTAGTTAAGAACCGTTTGTCACCAAATTGATGATAAGAATCCGTTTCAAAATCAGCGTCTACGATCGGCCACATCAAAATTTGCAGCTTAATGTGCGGCCCTCCCTTGTCTTTTGCCTTCAATGCGGTGACAGCCGTCATGTTGCCACCGACACTGTTGCCGACAACTGCCAGATTTTTGCCATCAACCCCAATCTCTTCACCGTGTTCGGAAACCCATTTTGTCGCGGCATAGATCTCATTAATCGCTTGCGGGTATTGAGCATCTGGAGTGCGCGTGTAGTTGACAAAGACACCCGCAAACCTAGAAAGCACAACGAGATTGCGAACCATGTGCTTGTGCGTTGGGTAATCGCCCAACACCCAACCGCCGCCATGAATAAAGATGAAAACAGGCAATATGTCCTTGACCCCTTCAGGTCGCACGATATTGAGTGTAATCGTGTAACCATCCGCAGTAATCGTCTTCTCAGACTCCTCAATACCTGAAAGATCCACCTGAACTGAAGCTTGTGCATCCACAAGAACTTGACGCGCTTCGATCGCGGGGAGTGTCTCTAATGCCACACCTGCTGAATTCAGCTCTTTCAAAAATGCCTTCACTTGTCTGGAAAGACGCGGATCATCTGCGACTTCCAAAACTTTTGTTGCTGATGAGTTTACTTGAGCAACCATGACATTCTCCTTTGATAAGTAGTAAACAATTCATTGAAATGACACTGTTAAGTGAATGGATTTAACAGTGATTCTTAATCAGCAGCGATTGTGAAATGGCAATCACTTTCTACTGATATCGTTTCCCAAGCGAAACGATTTGTTACGGGTGAAAACGCTATCAACCTGAAGCCTGTTATGAACTTTTTAGGCTAAATAAACTGAAGAAAAACCTAATCACTCGCATCAGCAATAGCCGCTGTCAATTGCTCAATATTCCAGCGATCGATGTAGCGTATCCCATTAATAAATAGCGCTGGGGCAGTTGTTACGCCACTCTGTATTCCACTCTTGATATCTTCGCTGATGCGATCGACGTGCACTTCCCTGGATAAATCCTGCAAAAACTGAGGAATATTGAGATCTCAATCATTGGCATATTCCACTAAATCACCGTTCTTCAACTCCTGTTGATGGAGAAACAATATCTTATGCATCTGCCAGAACTGAGCCTGAGCTGCTGCTGCCTCAGCTGCCTCAGCCGCATGTTGAGCTTGAGCATGAATCTGCCTCTGTGGAAAGTGCCGAAAAATGAAACATAGGTAATTCTTCCCCAAAGAAACACTAGGCTGGCGCTGAATAACTTTAATCAGCCTATAAACTTTTGCACTCTGAGAGCTTTGATAGTCTCCATACATGACCAATATCACGGTGGCATCCAGCGCACCCTGTCTATGATCCTGTGTTGAAGGTAGGACAGATAATGAACTGCGATTCTGATCCTGACTCGCTGTTACCTCTAAGGGAAAGAATGTAATCGCTTGCGATTAATTCATATCCCTCTCGCGCTTCCTATCAAACAAACTTAAACGTGTAATTTAGCCACTGTCAACGTTTGCATGAGTTCACTATAGGTAATCAGCTCTCGCTTGTCGTCCACTCAGGGTTGACACTTTTGTGTAATCAAGTGATGGGTAAAGCAGTCCATCGCATGATGGGAAACTGGCTCCAACTTTAGTTGGAATTCAGATTGCAACTTTAGTACAACTTATAAGCTCAGTAGATCGAAAAATTTTTTAACCAAAGAGGATAGGAAAGGGGTAGGGTCGGATTAAAAGCATTGAAATCAAACCATGACGACCTACCTATCCTCCTGCTTATCGCCTGCGCCTGCCTTGACCGATGAAACAACCCTAGAAGTAACCTTGGATGAATGGCACTGACGGAAGGGGATAAAAAGGCTCTAAGGCTTGATATAAGAGAATCATAGCCTCAGAGACCAACAAACTATCTCTCTACTATGACAAATCGAGCCGAGATCCTCAAGCAAAAATTTCAGGACAGCATTGCTCTGCCTTTTGAGCAGGTCCTCCCTGAACCCATTGTGCAACAGGTGCTCCAGCAACCTTCTTGAGGTGAGGCATCGCGTGATAACGACGCTCAAATTCGCTGCGGCTGAGGCGATCGCCGCTTTCAAGGGGCGGAATTTTGGCTAACCGTTCTGTGGTCATGGCAAGAGACCAGGCGAGTCAGGAGGTTGCTTTTCATTCTAACAGTACCCGTTCTAGCTGCACTGCCCGTTGGTTCTTCTAGCGCTTTCAACCGCTTGCTTAGGGCGATCGCCAACTTAGGGAAAAAAATGTGCGAAAAAAGATGACTACTATTCCCTAAGTACGTGACAATCCTACAGACTAAAACAGTTGTATCTTCTGCAATTCAGCGATTTAGAGAATACTTATGCTTCTATGGAGACAATTTATTCCCTAAATTGCAATCTAGAGTAACAAGGATGCCCCCCCGAAGCCGATCGGAACGTTC
>DATNOY010000418.1:0-4913 GCA_036703495.1 Coleofasciculaceae cyanobacterium | reverse complement strand
ATGGAGCTGCTGTCTCTAGAAGAATTGCGCTATTTGACGCGGGTATTTTTTCAGCGTCCCTCTGCCTGTTTAGGACTAGTGAAGTATTTGCCCCAAAATGTGGGAGATGTAGCCCGTCGCCATATTAAAGACCCAGAGCTGTTGCAATTTATCGATATGGAGTGCTACTGCTGGTCGGTGGTGCCTGCCGATCGCACTCCCATGATTAATGCCGGCATGGTATTCAGCGATCGCCACTATGGGGGAATTAACTACCCCAAAGGCGGAGTAGGGCAGATTGCCCAAAAGCTAGTAGAAGGACTGGAAAAAGCAGGTAGCCAGATTCGCTACAAGGCTAGAGTCACAGAAATTATTCGGCAGGGCAATCGGGCCGTTGGCGTCAGATTAGCCACGGGTCAAGAAATTCGGGCCAAGCGGATTGTGTCTAACGCCACTCGGTGGGATACGTTTGAGAAATTGTTGCCTAAAGCAGCGATGCCTGCTTCCGAGCAAAAATGGCAGCAGCGGTACCAAAAATCGCCCAGCTTCTTCAGCCTGCATTTAGGGGTAAGCGCCGATGCCCTGCCCCCTGGCGTTGAATGTCACCATATCTTGCTGGAAGACTGGCAGCGGATGGAGGAGGCGATCGGCACAATTTTCGTCTCCATTCCCACCCTGCTCGATCCAGATTTAGCCCCCGCTGGGCATCATATCGTGCATGCTTTTACCCCCTGCTGGATTGAGGACTGGCAGCATTTGCCATCTCATGAGTATCAAGCGAAAAAAGAGCAGGTTGCTGGTCAGATCATCCAGCGCTTAGAAGCCATCTTTCCCGGTTTAGAAGCTGGACTAGACTACATGGAGGTAGGCACACCCCGGACTCACCGTCGCTTCTTAGGGCGAGAAGATGGCACTTACGGACCCATTCCTCGCCAAAAGCTGCTGGGATTGTTGGGCATGCCTTTCAACCGCACAGCCATTCCTGGACTTTACTGCGTCGGCGACAGCACCTTCCCAGGTCAGGGTCTTAATGCAGTTGCCTTCTCTGGTTTCGCTTGTGCCCATCGCATCGCAGTGGACTTGGGGCTGTAGCCCTGGGCCGACTAGCGCCGCAATGCAGAACAATAGTGCAGGTCTAGGCTACTGCTTTAAAGCGTTGAGCCACTCAATTTAAGGTTTTTAGAGCGGTTCTAAACTGAGCCAACCTAGTTAACTATCAAAAATTGAGTAGCTGCGATCGCAAAAGTTTCGCTTCAGTAGTCAAACATACAAAACTTGCTCAACATTTAAACTTTACAATTGATGCTTGACTCCAGCCAATTCAATCCACGTTAGCAAGCCAGAGAACAACAGTAATGAAACGACTCCGATTTTTGTTAACCCTGCTCTTGACGGCTATCGTAGCAGTCACGGTTGTCACTGCCTGTAATCCCGACGGGACAACCTCTACGAGCAGCAGTGGGGGTAAATCTTTGATTATGGCGACTTCCGCCGATTATCCTCCCTTTGAATTTGTGTCAACGGCTAGCGGCAGTCAAGAAATTATTGGATTTGATGTCGATATCGCTAAAGCCATTACAGAAAAGCTAGGGTATTCCCTCCAAATCCAAAATATTGACTTTAATGCCTTGCTCTCTGCCTTGCAGTCTAAGCGGGCAGACTTTGTGATGGCAGGGATGACTCCCACCGAAGAGCGTAAGAAAAACGTCGATTTCTCCCAAATCTACTACGAAGCAAAGAATACAATCGTTGCTAAAAAAGGCGGCAATTTAACGACACCTGCTTCCCTGAAAGGCAAAAAGGTTGGCGTCCAGCTAGGCTCTATTCAGGAAGGGTTAGCCAAGAAAATCCCAGGGATAGAACCCATAGCGCTCAATCGAATTAGTGAGTTAGTGCAAGAACTCAAGGCAGGGCGAATTGAAGCGGTGATCATGGAAGACACGGTAGCCAAGGGCTTTATTGCGTCTAATCCTGACTTGGAATTTAACGTGATTCCTAATGAAGGAGAGGCAGGGTCGGCGATCGCTTTCCCGAAAGGTTCGGCACTAACGGCAGAATTTGACCCTGTGCTGAAGGAAATGATTGACAGCGGCAAGATTAAAGAGTTAGTGACCAAGTGGTTTGGCGATAATTCGCCCGCCACTCAGAAGCCTGCCACGTAGTTGCCCTGCAATTTTTAGCCTTTTTCAAGTCAGCTGAGGGGGGCGTCCAGTTTGTCCTCCTCACCTTAATCAAGCCAAACCGAGAAGTGCTGTTTTGGGGAATGATTTAAAACCGGAGGAGCAAGCGCTGGTTTGCTCCTGCTTTCCACCGGTTGAACTTGCGATCTGGTATCCCATCTCTTGGCCGTGAGCTTTTTCAGGGATGCACAGCGCTTTTTCCTGTCTATTTGCCTACTATTTGTAAATTTTCCTCATAGTAAGCTGTGCACATGCGCGAATAATTAATAAGGCAATGCTTCTTTAAGAACAGCAGAGACAGGATTTGTGCAAGTTTAAACAGGCTTTCAGTAAAAATTCTACTAAAGCCAATGGCTAAGCAATGAGCTAAAACCTGTTAGCTTAAAATCAAGGGAATATGCAGAGGATGACACTAAACTTTTTTGAGCTAGCGATCGGATTTCCAAAGCTTCTAGCACAAACTGGAGGATTCAGCCTAGACTTTTCTAGAATTGTTCCCAACATTCCTTTTATTCTTCAGGGTATTTGGGTAACATTAGCCTTTACCGTTGTTTCAGCCTTCATTGGGTTTAGCTGGGGCACTGTTCTCTCTATTTTCAAGATATCTAATATAAAACCCCTCAAGTGGTTTGCTGACTTTTACACCTCTTTGTTTAGAGGAACACCCCTCATTTTGCAGTTGGCCTTGGTTTACTTCTCAACGCCTCAGTTGATTGGTTATGCCATTCCCCCCTTCCAAGCCGGGGTGATTGCTTTTTCGCTAAACTCGGCAGCCTACACCTCAGAAACGATTCGGGGGGGGATTATGGCCGTTGATCGCGGTCAGCGGGAAGCAGCAATGACGCTAGGCGTTAAGTATCCGCTGATGATGTGGGATATTATCTTGCCTCAGGCATTCAAAAATATTTTGCCATCTTTGGTGAATGAAAGTATTGCGCTCTTAAAAGAGTCTTCGTTGGTTTCAACCGTGGGTGCTCTAGATCTGATGCGCCGGGCTCAGGTGGTAGCGGCTGAGAAATATATTTACTTCGAACCTTTGATTGTGGTTGGCATTGTCTACTATGTGATGGTGACAGGCTTTACCTGGATGGCCCAATATCTTGAACGGAGGATGCGCCTCAGTGATTAGAACAGAATTTCTCTCCAAATCGTTTGGAAAACTGCATGTTTTAAAAGATATATCAACAGAAATTAAGCAGGGTGAAGTGGTTGCTATGATTGGCCCTTCGGGCTCTGGTAAATCTACTTTTTTACGCTGTCTTAATCTCTTGGAAGTGCCCACTCGCGGCAGAGTTTACATCAACGGTGTAGACATTACAGATGCCAAAACAGATGTGCGAAAAGTCCGGCAGAACATGGGCATGGTGTTTCAGCATTTCAACTTGTTCCCCCACAAAACGGCGTTAGAAAACGTCATTTATGGCCCTAGTAAAGTGAAGGGATTGCTTAAAGGGGATGCAGAAGAATTGGGCTTGAAGCTGCTCACTCAAGTGGGATTAGGTGACAAAGCGGGTTCCTATCCCTCAAGGCTGTCGGGAGGGCAAAAACAGCGGGTGGCGATCGCCCGAGCTATGGCAATGCAGCCTGAAATCATGCTGTTTGATGAGCCGACTTCTGCCCTTGATCCCGAAATGGTGAAAGAAGTGTTGGATGTGATGAAAGGGCTAGCCAAAACTGGAATTACCATGGCGATCGTCACTCACGAAATGGGATTTGCTCGCGAAGTTGCTAATCGCATTTTGTTTTTAGAAGGAGGGCATATTGCAGAAGATGCACCGCCTGATATCTTTTTCTCGACACCCAAGAGTGAGCGGGCCTGCCAGTTCTTAGAAAAAGTTTTATAAGATTTCGAGCTTGTCGCCTGCTAACCTCTTGCCTATCTAAAATCAAAGTCCATCTAACATCAAAGCCTGTTTGTAAAGTAGGGAATCTACCTTTATAAACAGGCTTTAATAGTTTTCCGGCAGTCAGATTATTTGCTGGGTTGGGAGTGCATGCTGTAATCGGCTACCCATTCAGAATAGGGATCGCCACTGAAGGGTTGGACACCCACGTTGGGATACTGATCTGGGCTGTAGATGAATGCACGAAACACAGTTTCCGAAACGTAAGACAGCGCATTGTTAATTGAACGAACGATGTTCATAAGCTTGACCTCATCATGATTAAAGTGAACAGACTGAACCTGAGGTGAACCTAAATCAGCTGCAGTGATGCGTTGTATTTTGATGCGTTGTATTTTGCCGTTTGTGCCTTTCTGTAGGGAATTGACACGGGGCTATCCTTGCCTTCGAACCGCTATAGCTGCTAGATACGGCGCTCTTGATGTCACTTATCATAAGAGCAATCCTCGAAAATTCTGATCAGTTGTCCACCATTCTTTACAGTGATCGCGACTGTTGACTCACCGTAGAAACAGGAAAGTTTACACTGCTGCACCAGGACGATCGCTCTACCAAAAATCTTGGATCAAGCCCCCGGCTGCATCAGCCGCCGCATCAGCGCTGCCAACTGTTCAGCGCTATCGGCGATCGCCAATTGCCCTGAGGCTGCTGCCATCTGCTGCAGGACTTCAGGAGACTGTAACAGATACATCACCTTACTTTCCAAAAGGTCTGGGGTTAAATCAGACTGCTGAAAGACCAAGGCTGCTCCTGCGGTTTGGAAAACACGGGCATTGTAGGTCTGATGATCTTCAGCTGCATAAGGATAGGGAATCAGAATAGAGGGGGTTTGAGTAATGGCAAGTTCAGT
>DATNOY010000417.1:0-8498 GCA_036703495.1 Coleofasciculaceae cyanobacterium | reverse complement strand
TAGATTTCAGTCTGTGTTTGAGGAGTTTTTGTCATGACGGAAGGACTCGATCCCGTTAAGGTGATGAAGCAAGAGGTAGGTAAGGCTGCGGCAGCGCGGGTGCAGTCGGGTGACATCGTGGGATTGGGAACTGGGTCAACCACTGCCTTTGCGATTCAGTTCTTGGGCGATCGCCTCAAATCAGGCGAACTCAAAGACATTAAGGGCGTCCCGACCTCCTTTCAAGCTTCTGTTCTGGCCAAGAAATATGGCATTCCGCTGACCACGCTGGATGAGGTTGAAACGATCAACATTGCTATTGATGGAGCCGATGAGGTCGATCCGCAGAAGAATTTGATCAAGGGTGGCGGTGCAGCCCATACCCGCGAGAAAATCGTGGATTCTTTGGCAAAGGAATTTGTGGTGGTGGTAGATAGCAGCAAAATGGTCGATCGCTTAGGCTCCACCTTTGCGCTGCCGGTAGAAGTGCTGCCGCTGGCGGTAGCTCCTGTAACCCGAGCCCTCGAAAAATTAGGCGGCAAACCCGAACTCCGGATGGGCGTCAAAAAAGATGGGCCGGTAATTACCGATCAGGGCAACATGGTGCTGGATGTCACGTTTGATGCGATCGACAATCCAGCAGAATTAGAAAAAACGATCAACAATATTCCTGGCGTTTTGGAAAACGGGTTATTTGTGGGGGTGGCCACCCTGATCTTAATTGGTGAGATTAAAGATGGGAAGCCAGGCGTTCGAGAGTTTTAGGCTCGTTAAGTTAGGGATTCTACTCCTGCACCTCGTCCTTGCTCGTTAGACTGCGGCTATCACTAGACAAAAACAAGGGTGGGTATGTCCCACCCTTTGTTATGACTTTTAATGGAACGGCTTTAATGGAACGGCTTTTAATGGAACATAAAATCCGGACTATAGAACGTTCACGCTGGTTTTGAGTAATGGCTCTTTAAGCGGCGGGCTAGTAGCTGCGTTTTCAAGCCATACTCGATCGCCTCCAAAACCCGGACTACGCCTGTTGTATTAATCATTTCAATATTTTTCGCAGCCCTTTGAGCCGCTTGAACCGCTTTATCCGTCAGCTTGTGGCTGGTATAACCCGTAATGATTAAGATCAGATCGGCAGTTTGAATATGACTTTCGGCTTGTCCAGCAATTTGCGGTCCGGCTTGAGCCGTACACCAGATTAAGTCCACTTCAGAATCTCTTAAGCGGTTGCGAATAATGGTTTCTAAGCGATCGTGCCCGCCAAAAATCACCACCTTGCCCTCTAGTGAACCGTAGGGATTCGGGCGTTTTTCAGAAGTACGATGGCGCACCCGAGGCTGCACATCCGGAGCACGCTCTACCCGAGAACGATTTTCCAGCGCTTTGTTGTAGATGAACGTTAAGGTCTGTTCATGGCTGCCTCGCAGCCGAGCCACAGGCCCTTCTTCGCTATGGTCATTGATTTGGGTAATCAGAGCATCTACGACTTCTTCTAGACACCCGATCGCCTTCAGGTCATGGGCGTAGCCCCGCACTGCAATGGAGGCATCGGTCGCGCTAAAGAAATCTTCTTGCTCCGAAATCATTTCCAGAAGATCTGCTTTCAGGGCATATCGCCAGCGATTCGTCTGCTCATTGATGCGCTCATCTAGCAGGCGCTCTTCATTGAGAAGCATTTGGCGATCAATGGTCTGCGTAGCCAACAGCGGCGCATCGGCTAGCTTTTGTTTCAGATCCGCTGCTTTTTCATCTAACTTTTGCCGGGTGACGCTGTCCACAAAATCCTCTGAGCTGAGTTGTGCCAGCATCTGTTCAACCTGCGCCAACAGCGGTTCCAGCCGTTGCTTAATTTTGCCTATTTCCTGCTGAATTTGTTCATCTCGCTGCTGCTGTAATCGCTTTTCTTCCAACTCTATTTTCGCCAAGGAGAGCAAATCCTGGACTGAATTCTCCAAATCATCAAGGTCTGAAATATCCATACAACCTAGGGAACTGATAAAACTACGAGAACAAGGCACCGTTGGGGCAAAGGTACCTTCTTGGGCAGATTAGCTTTTCCAAATCGCCGCTTTCTCTACCTAAAGAGGGATAGAGAAATCCTTAACAGCTTTTCTAAGTTGTTGAGGCAGGCGCGAACAGGATGGGAAGTGACGTTCTACTGATCATCAGGGGGCTAGAACCATGGGGAGGGGCTGCTCTCTAGCAATTGCTGACCCTGTGCAGTTTAGCTAACTTTATTATTGCTACTTTTGTATAGGGTTGAGCCAACCAAACCAGACAAACCCGCTTAAAGTCCATCATCCAAGACACTATGCAATATCGAAGATTCGGGCGTACAGATTTATCCATGCCAGTGTTCTCCTGTGGAGGAATGCGCTATCAGTACAAATGGCAAGATGTGCCAATGCAGGAAATTCCAGCCGACAGTCAGGCAAATCTAGAAGCCATTATTCAACAAGCATTAGATGTTGGCATCAATCATATCGAAACTGCTAGAGGATATGGGACGTCAGAACTACAACTTGGTGAAATCTTGCCGACTTTGCCGCGAGACAAGATGATTGTTCAAACTAAGGTAAGCCCTTGCGCAGACGCCAAAGAGTTTGAACGAACGCTGGAGCAATCTTTCAAAAATCTAAAGCTAGATTATATTGACTTGTTAGGATTGCATGGTGTCAACACCTTGGAGCTATTAAACCAGTGTATCCGACCGCGTGGCTGTCTGGATGTAGTCCGCAGATTTCAAAAACAGGGTCGAATCCGCCATGTCGGCTTCTCCACCCATGCTCCTCTAGACGTGATCCTGAAAGCGATCGAGACGGATCTGTTTGACTATGTCAACTTACATTGGTACTACATCAACCAATTCAACTGGCCAGCCATTGAAGCCGCCCGACGGCATGATATGGGCGTATTTATCATCAGCCCGTCCGACAAAGGCGGCAAGCTGTATAGCCCCCCCCAAAAACTAGTGGATTTGTGCTATCCGCTGAGCCCGATCGTGTTTAACAATCTGTTTTGTCTTAGCCACCCTGAAGTCCATACGCTGAGCGTTGGTGCAGCCCGTCCGTCCGAGCTAGATGAGCATTTGAAAACGCTGGCCTTGCTCGATCGCGCTGATGAAATTTTGCCGCCAATTATTGAGCGCTTAGAACAGGCCGCGATCGCCAAATTGGGAGAAGAATGGTTCCGGACTTGGCATGTTGGCTTGCCGCAACCTGACAAAACTCCTGATGGCATCAACATTCCGGCAATTTTGTGGCTGCGCAATCTGGCGATCGCCTACGACATGATGGACTTCTGCCAGACGCGCTATAACCTGTTGACGAATGCCGGACATTGGTTTCCAGGAGCCAAAGCCGAGCGGGTGAATGCTCAAAAGCTGCGCCAGTGCTTGGCTGACAGTCCTCATGCCCAGCAGATCCCGCAATTGTTGACTGAAGCCCATCAGCTTCTGAGCGGGGCGGAAGTCAAGCGTCTGTCTCAGCAATAGGCTGGCAGAGCCTTTCGGACTTTCTCGGCGGCGGCTGCCATTTGCTCGGCAGTGGGGCTACCCTGCTGGAGGCGAGCCTGTTGCAGCCTCCAGCCTTTCCATCCATTTTCTTGCGGTTCTGGATAGCGAGGTTGCAAAACAAAATGAACATGGTAGGGCAGCTGATCCACCCAGAGGCTGACGTAAACCCGCTCGGCTCCTAGTCCCTGCACCATTGCGCCCGAAAGAATTTTCAAGACATTCCCCAAAGAATTCGCTTCTTCGGGCGTTAGATCCCAAAGATTCTGCCGATGCGCCTTAGTCTTGACTACGATCGAGCCCACACCAAAGGCACCTAAACAGTGATCGGCTGCCCAATGCTCTGTCTCAAAGATTAGCCCACCCGGAACGGCGATCGCCTCTGTCAGGGTTTGACAAGCCAGACAAGGGAGTCCGGCGGGAACAATATTCATCAGCTATTTGCCAAAACCTTTACCCCGATGCACGGAGGGCAGACAGAGGCAAGCCTGCAACTGCTGCATCAACTGATCGCGATCGAGGTCTTGCCCAATTAACACGAGCTGATTTTTGGGTGTGCCTTTCCACTCGGAGTCATCTAGCGAGAACCGCTTGCCGCTGAGATGAAAGATATGGCGCTTGGGGCTTTCGTCGAACCAGAGAATTCCCTTGGAGCGGAAGACCGACGCTGGCAGTTGGGTATCTAGGAAATGTTGAAATTTCTTGATGGCAAAGGGGCGATCGCTCTGAAACGATACGGAGGTAAACCCATCAATCTCCAGATGATTGGAGTGATGGTGCGCATGATCATGATCGTGATTGCAGTGCCCATGATCGTGATCGCAAGCAGAATGATCCTCAGGAGCATGGGCATGCGCCTCATGTTCCTCATGGTCGTGATGCCCGTGGTCATGATGGTCATGATCATCGTGGCTGTGCGCTTTTTTCTCGTTCGGCTCAAAGTACTTGTCCGACTCAAACAGTCCCACACTCAAAATTAGCGGCAGTGGCACTTGCGATTGCGTGGTGCGAAGAATTCTGGCTCCGTCTTTGATATCGCGAATTTTCAGCTCTAGCGCATCGAGATTGCCTTCATCAACCAGATCTGTCTTGTTCAGCAGAATAATATCGCCATAGAGAATCTGGTTATAGGCAGCCTCGCTATTGAAGAGGTCTACGCTGTAGTTCTCGGCATCTACCAGAGTAATGATGGAGTCAAGGCGGGTCAAATCCCGTAGCTCTGTCCCCAGGAAAGTGAGGGCGATCGGCAATGGATCTGCCAATCCAGTGGTTTCCACAACCAAATAATCAATTTGATCGCGGCGCTCCAACACTCGATACACCGCTTCCACCAAATCATTATTGATGGTGCAGCAGATGCAGCCATTGCTCAGTTCCACCATGTTGTCATCGCTGCTGTCCAAGGTGATCAGCAGCTCATTGTCGATGCCGATCTCGCCAAACTCATTCACCAGAACGGCTGTTTTCAGCCCTTCCTGATTCGTGAGAATATGGTTGAGTAGGGTGGTTTTACCACTCCCCAAAAAGCCTGTGATGATGGTAACCGGAAGCCCGTGCTTGGCATCGTCCATTTGAGGAGAGGCACTGGAAGTCACTACTGAGGTCATAGCCAGTCGTTAAAAACTTCAGGATAATGGAAACAGAACGCTGGGTAAAGCCGTTGCTGTGAAAACGGTTCTTTTGGAAATGAGAACCATTGCTCTTTCTCATTATTGCTTGTCTATCTATAAAAGTTGTGGTTAGTTTTGTATTTGTTTTGAGTTTGAGGGGGGCGATCGCACCGCATGATCGAGTTTCACTTCTATCGATGTTGTTAGGCGGGTCTAACTAGTTCAGGCAAGCTGCCGGTTCTCCTAGCAATTTGCCCTTTCATCCCCTCTAAATTCGTTAATATTCATCCCTTCAGACTCGCCATGACGCTCAAACTTTACAACACGCTGACCCGCCGCAAAGAAGCTTTTGAACCTCTTGAGCCAGGTCAGGTCAAGATGTACTACTGCGGCGTCACTGTGTATGACTATTGCCACTTGGGTCATGCCAGAGCTTGCATCATCTGGGATGTAGTCCGTCGCTATTTAAGCTGGCGAGGCTATGTTGTCCGTTATGTGCAGAACTTTACAGACATTGATGACAAAATTCTTAACCGGGCCAAAGCCGAAGGCTCTTCTATGCAGGCAGTGTCCGAACGCTTTATCCAGGCTTATTTCGAGGATATGGCCCGGCTAAATGTGATGGAGGCAGATGAATATCCTCGGGCTACCCATACGCTAGATGGCATCAAGCGGCTGATTCATGACCTAGAGCAAAAAGGTTATGCCTACCCGTCCTCAGGTGATGTGTACTACTCAGTACATGCCTTTCCCGACTATGGCAAGCTCTCAGGACGCCGGTTAGCAGATATGCAGGCAGGCGCAAGCGGACGGACGGAGGCGGATGATCCGGAGGCTCAAAAGAAAAAAGACCCCTTTGATTTTGCGCTGTGGAAAGCGGCTAAACCAGGAGAGCCTGCTTGGGATTCTCCCTGGGGGGCGGGGCGTCCGGGCTGGCATATTGAATGTTCGGCTATGGTACGCGATCGCCTGGGTGACACGATCGACATCCATGCAGGCGGCAACGATCTGATCTTTCCTCACCACGAAAATGAGATTGCTCAATCTGAGCCGGCCACTGGCAAACCGCTGGCTAATTATTGGCTGCACAATGGCATGGTCAATGTTGGTGGGGAAAAGATGTCTAAGTCTTTAGGCAACTTCACCACAATCCGCAGCCTGCTAGATTCTGGGCTAAACCCGATGGCCCTGCGCCTGTTTATCCTACAAGCCCACTACCGTAAACCCATCGACTTTACCGACGAAGCGATGGCGTCGGCTCAAAATAGCTGGGAAACCTTGAAGGAAGGCTTGCTGTTTGGCTACAGGTTTGGCCAGTCCCTCGGCTGGACGGATACTGCAGACAGTTTCTTTGGCGATCCGGCTGCCATGCGGATCGATGCCAACAGTGAGCTTGTTCAGCGCTTCCAAACGGCCATGGATGATGATCTGAATACTTCTGGCGGTGTTGCAGTCTTGTTTGAGTTGGCCAAAGAGCTGCGTAAAGAAGGCAATATCCTTACCCATGAGGGCAAAACTGACACCAGTTCTCAAAACCTGCGGCAGCACTGGCAAACTCTGGTGGTGCTGGCGCAAGTGCTTGGGCTAGAAGCACAGCCTGCTGAGCCACAGTCTACCGCATCTCCATCCCCTGAAACCATTGAAGCCTTGATTGAACAACGAGCGGCAGCGAAACAGGCCAAAAACTTTGCAGAGTCCGATCGGATTCGCAATGAACTCAAAGCTCAGGGGATTATCCTGGTCGATAAGCCCGGTGGCATTACCGAATGGCATCAGGAATAGGCGAAGGTTGAGCGACCCCCTTTAGGTTGGACGGGTGTTGAAATCAGCCGATCTGATAAACTGCCTTAGTCCAGATGGATGATTGTCCCCTTTCCACTTCTTCTGATGGCTCCTCCGTTACGGCTGTTATTTCTCTCAACTCCGGTGGGGCCGCTTGGCTCAGGTTTGGGCGGCGGCGTTGAGCTGACCTTACGCAATATTGCTCAAGAGATGGTGCAGCGAGGGCATCAGCTAACCATTTTGGCCCCAAAAACTTCCTACCTAGAAGGCTTATCGATCCTGGAGATTCCCGGCAACCTCCAAATCACAGCCCAAACCCAGGGACGTGACTCGCTGATTACCCTACCTGAAAACTCAGTCCTGGCAAACATGTGGCAGGCTGCGTACCAGATGCAACAGGATTATGACCTGCTGCTCAATTTTGCCTACGATTGGTTGCCATTTTACCTGACGCCGTTTTTCGATCGCCCCATCGCTCATCTGGTCAGTATGGGATCTCTCACGAATGCCATGGATCAGATCATTGAGCAAACCCTGGTGCGGTTTCCGCATACCATCGGGGTTCATAGTCGTGCCCAAGCCGATACTTTCTCCTTTGGCGATCGCTGCCTTCTGCTGGGCAACGGATTGGATCTATCGCTATATCAGTTTCAGCCGCAGCCCCAAAACCGATTGGCTTGGGTCGGTCGGATCGCGCCTGAGAAAGGGATCGAAGATGCCATTGCAGCCATCCAGTCAGAGGCTATTCAGTCCTCCGGGGCGGTGCTGCACGTGTGGGGAGCCATGCCTGACCCGGACTACTGGCAAACGATCTGCCAGCGGTATCCTCAAGCCACCTTTCGCTATGAAGGCTTTCTCTCGACTCAGGACTTGCAAACGGGCTTGGGGCAATGTCGAGGATTGCTGATGACGCCCAAATGGGTTGAGGCCTTTGGCAACGTAGCCATTGAAGCACTGGCTTGCGGGGTGCCAGTCATTGCTTACGAGCGGGGTGGCCCAGCAGAAATTGTTGAAAACGGTAGAACCGGATGGCTTGTTGCCCCCGATCAGATTGAGGAGCTGATTGCCGCCATCGATCGCCTTCACCTGATTGACCGGCTGACCTGCCGCCAACGGGCAGAGACAGAGTATTCAATGACGGCCATGGGCGATCGCATTGAAACCTGGTTTCAAAAAATCCTAACGGCAACCGCTACCTGAAGCACTTAATTTGGTGCCATTGCTGAGACTCATCTTGGCAGTAGTAGCAGCCTTCCCACCAAGCACATTTCACATAAGAAATTTCTACCAATCGACTTTTGGAAGGCTGCTCATCGTTGAGTAGCTCTACCACTTCCTCTTTTCGATCGGTCAGTTGAACCGCAACGCGGTTTAGCTGTTCTTGCAGGTCAGGGGAGACTGGCGTGTAAGCGTTCTTCATAAAATTAAGATGTCCTCACTTAGCATCACGGGTCATCAAGGGCGATCGCACCCGCTTCTCCAGCTTGATCAGCAGATACGCTCCTAGGCGCTGAGTAAGCGTGACTCACCCTACCCAGCCAAAGTTCCGCAGCCCCAAACCCCCTAGCGAAAGGGTGAAAGGCTATGTATCGTATAAGCGTTTACTCCTGTGATAT
>DATNOY010000416.1:0-2208 GCA_036703495.1 Coleofasciculaceae cyanobacterium | reverse complement strand
CTGAATGGAAAGCGTTTCTGAACAATCAAGTGTCTTCATTCTAGTAGCAAGAATAAGGTATTAAAGAAGTTAATGAGAACATTATCTACATCTACTCCATTAGAGCGGTTCATTGTTGAACAGCGTCAGCAGAAAGACATTTTGCTGATGTCTCACACAGTGCTGGGCTATCCATCATTCCAGGATAATTACTGTGCGATCGACGTGATGGTAAAAGCAGGAGTCGAATTGATTGAACTCCAGTTCCCTTTTTCAGAAGCGATCGCAGATGGCGCTCTATTGCTGAACGCCAATCAATCCGCCATTCAAGCGGGAACAACGATCAAGGATTGCCTCTGCTTTGCAGCTGAGATTACCCAACAGTATCGGCAAACTCAGTTTATTATCATGACTTACTACAATGTTGTCTATCAGTATGGAGTGGAGCAGTTTGTCCAAACCGCTGCCAATTCTGGTATCGCTGGAGTAATCATTCCTGATCTACCACTGGAAGAAGCTAAGACCTATGTTGCAGCCTGTAACCATCATGGCATTGCCACAATCTTTTTATGTACACCGAATAACTCTCCTGAACGGTTACAACAGATTGCCAAAAGCACAAGTGGAATGATTTACTGTACCGCTCGCAAGGGTGTGACAGGACATGAAACCCAATTTTCAGCCCAATTTGACCGCTATATTGAATCGGTTCGTGCCTCAGTTCAACTGCCGATTGGGGTTGGATTTGGCATTCAATCTCAAGCAGCCATTTCCCAACTAAAGGGACAGGTCGATATCGCGATTATCGGTACCCAAGCTGTGAAATTGTATGTTGAGCAAGGAGCATCGGCATTAGAAGAGTTTATGCGGAATTTACGAACTGGTTAGGATTTTGACATACCCTTCTGTTCCATTCACACGAATTCGTTGTCCGTAGCTGTCTATTTTCCTGGGGGTGAAAGTTGTTGAGAAGTATGCTAAGTTTCAGAGCAATTGCTCTTAAGTTGGTCGGCATGACTCAAGCCAATGTGCCCTCGAGTGCCTAAACCTTTAATCAAGCTACTCTAAATCCCGAATATTGGCTTCGCTATCGGTGGAGCTACGTTCCATCTTGAAAATAGACACTTACCTGAAAACTGCTATAACCGTTTCAGATCGCCGAAACCTGCATTCTCTCGTGGCGATTCACTTTTTTACGTTTCAAGAAGCGATCGCCACAAGCGTTGTATAGTAATACTTTTAGCCCATATGACTCTTTTCCGTCAGCATCTTTGCCATCCCCGCAGTAGTTCTGAAGCAATACTGGTTGGTATATACCCTGAAAGCCTGAAACGCGACAACTCTATCGAAGATCTAGCTCTGATTAGAACTGCGGTCGTTCCCTTTTCCCGCATCAGCCTGACAAATTGAATTCAGCTCAGACGAATTTGTTGCAGTTAAATTAAGCCAGTTACAGCCTCGCTGAATCAGTTCATTGACCCCCTCAACGTGCCAGCGCCGGGGCAGGTTGTCTTGAGCAGAAGCAATAACAATGCTTTTTCCATCGGGACTGAGTGCCATGGCATTGCCTGCGTATTGCGCGATCGGATTTCCCTGATCGTCCCAGACAAAGATCTTGCCATCGTTCGACAGCGTTGCGAAGCGATCGCCTGCGTCATTAAACTGAAAATCCAACACTTCATATACATCTGGAATGTCCATAGATGAACGCCATAGTAACTCTGTCATCATGATCATCCGCAGCCATTCCGCCGGCATGAGCTGCACTTGATGCTGCTGCAATTGTCTCAGCCAACTCTCAAAATTAATCACCTTTTGCTCGGCTTTCCCACCGATTAGGGTAGCAGGATCACGGGTGATTGGGTCAGAGGACTTGATCGCCACTTCAAGGTCAAATTGGGTGAGCTGTTTGCCGTCCAGATTCCAGACCTTCACAAACGGTTTGGTTGCGGTAGATAAGCCTTCTGGAAGTGAAGGTGATGTTACCTGTGCATAAGGCGGGTATGTCCCGATCAGGGTAGAACCGTCTTTGCTAAAGTTAATTCCCACTAGCCCTGGCTGGATCGTGAACTGAGAAACAATCTGCTGACTCGGAAGATTCCGCACCTGTGCCTGCCCGTCTTTGTTGACAATCACGAGGCGATCGCTTTGGGGGCTGAATGCTGCAACTTGTTCTAGCAGCAGTTGTCTAGTCGTTCCTTCAGCCGTTTCTGCAACATTGATGGGGCG
>DATNOY010000415.1:0-2436 GCA_036703495.1 Coleofasciculaceae cyanobacterium | reverse complement strand
GGGGACGTACCTCCTGCCTAGAGCAAAGCCCCAGACCCGTCTGCCTATCTAACAAGGATTTCAACCCCTACTTACTTCCAGAATAGCGATTAGAATCCTGCTCTGCTACCTGTGACCCTGCCGCAATAGGTTGAACCACTTTAATAAACTCCCGCAGCACCGGAGAGACATTTTCAGGTCGCCAGACTAAGGCAGTCTTCAGCGTAGGGATGGCTTCTTTTAAAGTTCTGTAAACAACGCCGGTGCGCTGCAAATTTTGCAAAGAAGCCGGAACCAAAGCCACTCCCATGCCTGCTGCCACCAGACACACAATCGTTTGCATGAGTTTCGCCTCTTGGATGACATTTGGCATAAATCCAGATTGCTGACAGGATTGCAGAATTTGGTCATGAAAGCCACAGGCTACATAACGCGGAAATAGAATAAATCGCTCACTTGCAAGAGATGCTAGTGAGATCTGAGGATGAATTGCCAGGGGATGAGTTTCAGGAATAGCGGCAACCAGCGGCTCCTCAAGAACAGTCAACAGTTTCAGATGATCTTCTTTGATAGGAAGATGAACAAAACCCAGGTCAAGCGATCGATCGTCAATGCCTTCTATTTGTAGGCTGGTGTTTAGCTCGTGCAACACCAGATCCACATCAGGAAACTGTTCTCGAAAGGCCCGCAGGATTTCTGGAAAAATGCTGTAGGCCAGCGAACTGGCGAAGCCAATCACCAATCGTCCCAATTCTCCCTGATGCGCGCGTTGGGCCGTTTGAATCGATCGCTCTGCCTGAACCAGCGTTTGACGCGCTTCCGCTAAAAACAGTTCGCCGACCTCTGTCAACTGCACCCGATGCTTAGTTCGTTCCAAGAGCTGCACGCCCAGCTCGGTCTCCAGACTGCGAATCTGCTGGCTCAGCGGGGGCTGAGCCATGTGTAGCCGCTCGGCTGCCCGACTAAAGTTGAGTTCTTCAGCCACGGCAATAAAGTAACGCAGATGGCGGAGTTCCATAGGATATAGACATGGTTATACTTTTTAAGTCTTAACATACTCTGGGATATATATTGGACATCTAGCGAGCCGCTCTTTAGGATGAGCATGTTGCAGTTGAAAACGCTTAGAGGCTGCGATGTCTCCCCGCCAGGGAACAGCCTCACTTCCTCTGCAAGATGAAATAGATTTGAGAAAACGGCTCGTGAAGAAACGATTAGGAACCCAAGCATCTGCCTTAGCCATCCGCCATCAGCAGGCAGTTCGATCGACCAGAAATCCCACCTCTGCAGCCTTGCTGCAACCCAACCGGGCGATCGCCATCGCCTTTGTCGGATTTTGTTCATTTCTGAACCTGTATGCCCCTCAACCCCTGCTGCCGCTGTTAACTCAAATCTTTCATGCCTCTAAGGTGGAAGTGAGCCTCACCGTCAGTGCAACCACTGCTGCCGTTGCTCTCTCTGCTCCTTGGGCTGGGCTGCTGTCCGATCTGCTGGGTCGCAAGCGGATGATTGTCCCGGCGCTGCTGCTGCTGAGCCTGTTCACCGGATTAACTGCAACGGCATCGGGACTGCATGCCTTGGTGGTTTGGCGTTTCCTGCAAGGGCTGCTGATGGCGGTGGTCTTTGCCGTCAGCATTGCCTATGTCAGCGAAGAGTGGGCAGGAGCTGGCGTGGGGGCAGCCATGGCAATTTACATCACGGGCAATGTGCTGGGTGGCTTTTCGGGGCGTGTCCTATCGGGATGGGTGGCAGACACGTGGGGATGGCGCTGGGTCTTTATTATGCTGAGTGGTCTGACTCTGATGGGAGCGCTGGTGAGCTGGGTCGGCTTGCCAAATTCCAAGTCCTTTAAAGCTAAGCAAAATATTCGATCGTCCATTTGGGCCATGGGGCGGCATTTGCGCAATCCGCGTTTGATTGCAGCCTATGCAGTGGGCTTCAACATTTTATTTTCCAATGTCGCCATCTTCACTTACGTCAATTTTTACTTGTCTGCTCCACCCTTCAGCCTTAATACCATCGCGTTAGGACTGATATTTTGTGTTTATCTGCTGGGGGTTGTCATTACGCCGATTGCCGGTCGGTGGATTGGACGGTTGGGCTATCGGCGATCGCTAATGGTGGCAATTTCCATGATCTGCATCGGCATGCTGTTAACGCTAGTGCCTGCCCTGGGGATGATCATTTTAGGGCTGGCCATTAGTGCTTCGGGCATCTTTATTTGTCAGTCGATTACCACGAGCTATGTTGGCACTACGGCTGACGAAGCTCGGTCTTCCGCTACCGGACTATATGTTTGCGCTTACTACACAGGCGGGAGTTTAGGGGCTATCTTACCGGGATGCTTTTGGAGTATGGGGCAGTGGACAGCCTGTGTAGTGTTGATTCTGGCGATTCAGCTAATGACGGCTTCTCTGGCGATGGCGTACTGGAAAAAGTGAGGCTTATAGCTGTTCT
>DATNOY010000414.1:0-2053 GCA_036703495.1 Coleofasciculaceae cyanobacterium | reverse complement strand
TGTCGCAAGCTGCACATTCTCCAACATGGGCGGGACGCCCTGCCTCAAGTCCTGCAACGGCTGGTTCAGAAATCACGGTTTCAAAAATCACTGCAGTACCGGGCAAGTCTACGATTGTGGTTCAAGGCACGCCATCACCCTTGACGCTCTCTCTGCCGGCTACTTCTGAATCCTACGTCGTCTATGTGCTGGTGCAGCCAAAATCCGCTGTAGCGGTATCCTCCGTGGCTAGCCAACCCCAATGAAACCGCAGTGCAGAATTAGAATGCCAGGGTCTCATACTTGGACGGCGATCGCCCGTTATCCCAAAATGGCATCCACAATCGGCTCGGCTCCAAAGCGAATCACATCTGTGCAGGGCAGTCCTGTCGCTTGATGAGTTTGAGCGATCGCCTCTTTTGCTTCTGCCTCACTTAAATGAAAGGTATTGAGCGCAATGCCAACAATTTTGACCGGAGCATAGGCTCCTCCTGCGGTCGCCACTGCTTCATAGAGATCAATTACCCGAGGCAAAGGCGGAATCGCCACATGGGAAAAGTTGTGAATGTGGGTCTGTCCTGCCCGATGCACCAGCACTAGATGAGTAGGTTGACTGCCCCGAATTAAAGGCAACGTTGCAGTGGATGCCGGATTAATTAACGAGCCTTGTCCTTCTACATAGACAATATCGGCATCGGCTCCGTACCGCATGACGATTTGTTCAACGGCTCCAGCGGCAAAGTCAATCCGTACAGCATCTAACGCCACCCCCTCATGTCCTAACATCAGCCCGGTTTGGCCTGTCGCCAGGAAGCGCGATCGCTGCCCCCGTTTCAAAGAAGCCTGGTGTAGTTCCAAGCTAGTAGACATTTTGCCGACGCTCATATCCGTACCCACCGTCAGCACCCGTTGACAGGAGAGCAATCGCGCTTGACCTGACCCGACATTCAAGCCCGGCGGCTCTTGCCTGACATCCCAAATCCACTGCCCGGGTTGCAGCAGTGCTTGCAGTTCTGGATCGGTTGCCATGGGCGTGTGCAGCCCGTTGATCACCGATAATCCTGCAGCGACCCCTTGTTTCACTTCCTGCCGCCAAACTTCTGGCAACCGCCCACCCGAAGGCGCAATGCCGATCGCCAAAACAGTGGGCTGGAACGGCAATGCATCCAGCACCGTAGCCACGATCGGCACTTCGCGGGCAATGCCAGTCAGCACTGACAAAGATTGCCCCACGGATTGCTGGTCAATCACCGCCACAATGGAATGATCGCCATAGCGCAGCAAAGAACTGCCCGTTTTCCCTTTCGATCCCTGCGTACCTTCGTGCATCAGAATAGCAATGCGATCGCTTGGCTGCAGCATAGGTTCTCTTTTATCACTGCCCATTTCCTTCACCCAGATCCCCTGATTGACGTGTAACTCCTAATCCTGGCAAGTCATTAGGCATCAAACACCCTGCCTGCATCACTGCACCGCTAAACGGATCATCCCGCAAATTGAGATGACTGTCTAAGTCTAGATGATCGGCAAATGCCGCTAGCTGAGCCGCTGCCGTATTAGAAATAGTGCTGTCGGAGTAGCAGCCGAACATGATTTGCAAGCCATGGGCCTGGGCCGTATGCACCATCCGCATCGCCTCGGTTAAGCCTCCTGACTTCATAAGTTTGATGTTAATCCCATGCACGCGATCGGCTAGCTTTGGAATATCGCGGCTGGTAAAGCAGCTTTCGTCTACAAAAATGGGCAGCGGCGACTGCCGGTACAGCGGTGGCAAATCGGCTTCCTGTCCCTCTGGCAACGGCTGCTCAATATAGGTAATGCCTTGATCGGCTAGCCAGTGGCTCATGGCGATCGCTGCTTCCAGGCTCCAGCCGCCATTGGCATCAACGCTGAATTTAGCCTCTGGAGGAGCCACAGCCTGGACTGCCTTTAGCATGGCGCGATCGGCTTCTACTCCGGCCGGGCTGCCCAGTTTCACCTTCACGGCTTTCACCGTTGTCAGCGCTAGCCAACTCCGCATCCGCTGCTGGGCAGCTTCCGGCGTGCTAATGCCAATCGTCACAGAAGTGGGAAC
>DATNOY010000413.1:0-6245 GCA_036703495.1 Coleofasciculaceae cyanobacterium | reverse complement strand
AAAGTTGCCCGTTGCTTAATTAAAGAACTTATGGAGAATTGCCATGAACTTTTCAGAAAAATTTGAAACCCTGTTGTTGCCCTTACTGGAGCCATTGGGGCTGGCTTGGTGGGTAGAAGTGAATACGGCTCAACCCTGTTGCACCTACTATTTTGGACCTTTTGCAACCGCTAAAAACGCCAAGCTAGCCCAGTTTGGATACCTGGAAGATTTAGCTCAAGAGGGGTCTCAAATTAATTCTGTTGAAGTGAGGCAATGTCAGCCGAAGGCACTGACGATCGCGAGTGATTGAGCCGTGTTCAGAGGCAGTGGTGCTGGGATGGGTGATTAAGAACGATTTGCCCTTTTTTGCAGAGAAATTGGGAGCTCAGATCGGCAGGTTTGGCAGAACCAAAACACTGAGTTTTTGCGAATGTGACGCAGAAGTGGGCTAGAGCAACAGGGGCAAGAATTCATGTTTCTCCAAAGAATTAGTAAATAACTATCTCGTCTAATAGGTTGTCTAATAGGTCATCTAAATTGACTGAAGCGCTGTTTTTTAGAAATTAAACGATTGCAAAAAAATGACCTTTCAGCGTTCCGACCTTGCTCTCCTCATTAAAAATTAGGTTTGAGATTGTGCTCCGCTTCGGCTTGGTTCACCCCTTATCGAAACTAGGTGAAAACCAGGTCAACTCGATGTAGAGAGTAGCCTTTAAAACTTGAGGAAGTTGTGAGGAAAGCCAAAATGTTGCTTTTCGTATAGACTTATACTCATTTAATTTGAGATTTCCCATTATTAAAAGCATGTTTAAAAAGCCTTGCTACCCTCATGTCCGCAGAAGCAATCCTTCTCGGATAAGAGCTGATCCCGCTTTTTAAGGTTAAGGGCGGATTTTGAGTAGTTCGATTTCCCATTTTTCTGAGGGTTTGCCTTCCCGAAGGGTAACGGAGAATCATCGAGGCTCGATCGCTTCACCCAGAAGGATTAGGTCGCAAAAGGTATAAATCTCTCATTCCCGCAATCTTCAAATTTCCATCCAGATCGCTAGAGTGTTACAAAATTTACATTGCTTTATAAAAGTTTTAGTGGCAGTGAACTGGAGCAATTCTTTGATGTCACAAGGTTTCAGGTTCAGCTGCACATTTCGTAAGGTCAATGCTCTTGAGGACTAGCTTCCTCAGCAGCAAAATTGTTTTAGAGGATGTTTGAAAAATCTAGTCGGTCAACTTTAACTACCTTAACTACTGAGGATCTACTACGATGGAGTGAGCATTTGAGGCTAGGTAGTCCTCTGACAAGGTAGCTTTTAAGACTCAGCTTGACTCTCTAAAGCGTCCTCTTAGACAAACCACTCGTTGGCTTCATTTCCTCTCCCTGCCCGTTATGCCCGAAGGAGCGTTTTGACCCATGAGGATTTTAGTTGTAGAGGATGATCCGTTAGTTGCTAATGCCTTAACCGCCATCCTTTCTAATCAAAATTATGCGGTTGAATCTGCCGCAGATGGTCAAGCGGGTTTAGAGCTAGTAGAAGCTTTTGACTATGATTTGCTCTTGTTAGATGTGATGTTGCCAAAGCTAGATGGCATCAGCTTTTGCCGACAAGTGCGATCGCAAGGCTATCAAATGCCGATTCTGCTGTTGACGGGTCGAGACAGCAAGCACGATAAAGCGGTAGGGCTGGATGCTGGAGCAGATGATTATGTCGTTAAACCGTTTGATGAAGAAGAGTTAGTTGCCCGTGTCCGGGCCCTGCTACGTCGCGCCAGTGTCGTTTCACAGCCCATTTTAGAGTGGGGAAAGCTGCGGCTTGACCCCAGCAGCTGCGATGTGGCTTATGGCACTGAATTGCTGGCATTGACGCCCAAAGAGTATGCGCTACTGGAACTATTCTTGCGCAACAGTCATCGGGTGTTTAGCTGTAGCGCCATCTTAGAACATTTGTGGACTTATGAGGACACACCAGGCGAGGAGGCCGTCAGAACTCACATTAAGGGGCTACGCCAGAAACTTAAATCAGCAGGAGCCCCCGCCGATTTAATTGAAACAGTCTATGGAATTGGCTACCGCCTGAGACCGATGGCGACAAAAGCTGCTCCTGCAAAACCCTCTATAAAATCTACGGCTGCTGAAGTTAGTGAACCCGCTCGACAGCAGACGCTAACGGCATTGACAGGCATTTGGGAGCGATTTAAGCCCAAAGTGAGTGAGAAAATTGCCACTTTAGAGCAAACAGCCACATCCTTACTGCATCAGACCATTGGACAAGAACTGCAGCAGCAGGCAGAGCAGGAATCCCATACCTTGGCAGGTTCATTGGGCACCTTTGGATTTGCGGCGGGTTCCCGGCTAGCCCAGAACATCGAGTCTTTGCTCAAACTGGGTAGACCCCTCAAACCAGCCGAGATTTTGCAGTTTCAGGAGTGGACAGCTGCCCTACGTCGAGAAATTGAGCGATCGCCTGCCCCACAGGGGGCTTTACCCCCAGGCTATTTTTCTCCCCCTAAAGATGAATACCCGTTGTTGCTGGTTGTGGATCGCGATCGGGTTTTAGCCGATAAGTTGATGGGCGAAGCCGCTCATTGGGGACTGCGGGTGCAGGTTGCTTTCAATTTGGGCATGGCCAGAGAGCAACTGTATCACTATCATCCCAAAATTGTGCTGCTCGACCCCGATTTTTCTGCGGATCCTGAGGAAGGCTTGACCCTATTGTCTGAATTCAATCAGCGAAAACCGCCGGTGCCAGTTATTGTCTTTACAGCTCAAAATAGTTTGGCGGAGCGGATAGCCATTGCTCAGCAAGGCGGAAGTGTCTTTTTGCAAAAGCCGGTATCAACCGCACAAGTTTTGGAACTGGCAAATCAAATTTTGCAACAGGCAGATCAGCAAGAAGCTAAAGTCATGATCGTTGATGATGATCCCCAGATGCTGGATTCTCTGCGGGCCTTGTTAGAACCTTGGGGGTTGCATATTACAACGCTGCAAGATGCTAGAAAATTTTGGGAAACGCTGGAAGCTTGCTCCCCTGATTTGCTGATATTAGATATTGAAATGCCGCATGTCACGGGCGTTGAACTTTGCCAAGTTGTTCGAAATGACGGACGCTGGAGTGGATTGCCTATCTTGTTTCTCACGGCTCACACAGAACCCTCCGTCGTCAATCAAGTTTTCGCTGTCGGTGCAGATGACTTTGTTTGCAAGCCGATTGTGGAACCCGAACTCGTGACTCGCATCATCAATCGTTTAGAACGGATCCGGTTACTGCGACGCATGGCTGAAATCGATCCGCTGACTCTAGTCTCTAATCGTCAAAAATCCACTCAAGACCTGAATGCGCTGCTGGCCTTGTCCAAGCGACAAAATCAGCCTCTTTGCCTGGCTATTCTGGATCTTGATAATTTTAAGCAAGTGAACGATCGCTATGGGCATGCAACGGGGGATGCTGCCCTCCGCCAATTAGGACACCTGCTGCTGCAATCGTTTCGCAATGAAGATGTTGTGGCGCGCTGGGGCGGTGAGGAGTTTGTGATTGGCTTGTATGGCATGAACCGGGCAGAAGGCATACAACGGCTTAGCCTACTGCTCAGAAGGCTACGACAGGAAACCTTAACTGCCCCGGACAAAAGCAGTTTTCACATCACAGGCAGTATTGGGATTGCGCAGTATCCCGAAGATGGTGCCGATCTGCAGGCGCTTTATCAAGCTGCCGATACTGCATTGTATTGTGCTAAAAGATCAGGGCGCGATCGCGTTGTTGCAGCTGAAGTAACGCAACTCAAACGAAATGCCGGATAGCAGTGAACCAGAATTTTTCTATGAAAAGCACTATTTTCAAGAATCTGGTAGTCAGGTTTGGAGCGGTACTAGCTTTTTGGGCAATGGTTGATGGACTCATCTACGAGCAACCTGCGAATCCCCGATTGAAACAAGAAAGAATTGTGTTGCAGCAAACTCAGAGAGAAGAAGCTGTCAAACAAATTATTTTTTCTCATCAGAGCAAGCAGAGTGCAGACAACTTCCGACCGTTGATTGTGCCGATGAGGCTAATCAAAAGCATGGGGCAACAAGATACCGAAGCAGTACAAAACAATTTTCAAACAACGGTTTTCCTTTCTTTCTTATCAACCGTGTTGATTGGGCTGCTAATTTTGCTTTACCATCTAATCCACCGTAGTTTAATGCAGCACCAGCAGGGCGTGCTAAAGCAAGCGAAAGATGAACTGGAAATTCAAATGGTACAGCGCACAGCCGAACTCCTGAAGATCAATAAGAAATTAGAATTAGAACTGGAAGAAAGCCAGCGTACTCAAGAAGCTCTAAGGATTTCGCGAGTTTGCTGGGCTGGCATTTTGGAAATCGCGGATGATGCCATCATTTCAATCAATCCAGCGCAGCAAATCACTCTGTTTAATCAAGGCGCAGAAAAAATTTTCGGCTATACAGCTCAAGAAGTTTTAGGGCAATCTCTGAATCTGCTTTTACCCCTCCGCTTTGCCCAAATCCACCGGCAGCATATTGCTAATTTTGATCAAGCTACCAGTCCGTCCCGCACTATGGGAGAGCGCCGCGAAATTTTTGGTCGGCGTAAAGATGGAACTGAGTTTCCGGCTGAAGCTTCTATTTCCAGGCTAGATTTGGGGAAAGAAAAAGTCTTTACAGTTATCTTGCGCGATGTGACTGCCCGTAAGCAGGCAGAAAAGGCTTTACAGGATGCAGTGCAGAAACTGAACTTTCATTTTGAGAATTCTCCGATCGGAGTAATTGAGTGGGATCAAAACTTTCGCATCTCACGTTGGTCTACAGCCGCTGAAAAGATCTTTGGTTGGCGAGCCGAAGAGGTATTGGGGAAACATCCCAGTGATTGGCAATTCATATGGAAGGCCGATTGGCAGACCCATCCTGAACCACTACCTGTTTTCTTCAATCGATCGCAACAGCCTATAGTCAGCACTCATCGTAACTATCGAAAAGATGGTTCAGTCATTCAATGCGAGTGGTATAACTCCGCTTTGCTAGATTCATCCGGGCACATAGAATCATTGCTTTCTTTGGTGCTAGATGTGACTGAGCGTCAGCAGGTTGAACGAATGAAAAATGAGTTTATTTCCGTAGTTAGTCATGAATTACGCACTCCTTTAACCTCCATCCACGGCTCGCTCAAAATGCTAGAGAGCGGGTTGTTGATCTCTGACTCTGAGAAGGGAAAGCGACTGCTGCAAATTGCAGTGGCTAGCAGCGATCGCATGATTCGCCTGATCAACGATATTTTGGATATCACCCGCATTGAATCTGGCAAAGTTTTCATGGAAAGACGGCTTTGCAGCGTGTCTGACTTGGTGTCTGAAGCCATCAACATTGTGCAGCCCCTAGCCGATACAGCAGGTATCACATTATCCACTTCAATTGTAACAGCGCCACTCTGGGCTGATCCCGATCGCATCATCCAAACATTGACAAACTTGCTCAGCAATAGCATTAAGTTCTCACCAGCGGGTAGTATCGTTAAGTTGGTTACCCAATGCCAAACGAATCAGGTTCTATTTCAAGTTCAAGATCAGGGACGCGGGGTTCCGTCTGATCAGCTAGAAACGATCTTTGAGCGATTTCAGCAGGTTGACTCCTCTGACTCACGGAGTGGTGACGGGACTGGGCTAGGGCTAGCAATTTGCCGTAGCATTGTGCAACAGCACTCAGGCCAAATTTGGGTTGAGAGCGTTTTGGGTAAAGGCAGCACGTTTTATTTCACCTTACCCTTGGCTAACAACAAGTCCTGAGCAGATGGCAAGACAGGATCAAGTGAGGAAAATAGGCATGACGGTCAGACGTATCCTGGTAATTGATAATGAGCCCTACATTCAAGAAGTTGCTCAGATTTGTTTAGAAACAGTCGCGGGTTGGCAAGTTATTACAGCAGGTTCGGGTCGTGAAGGGTTAGCCAAAGCTGAGGCTGAGCAACCCGACGCTATTTTATTAGATGTCATGATGCCAGATATGGACGGACTGACTACCTTTCAGAAGCTGCAAGCCAATCCTGCAACTCAACCGATTCCAGTTATTTTGCTGACGGCGAAGGTGCAAACTTCCGACCAGCGTCAGTATGTTGAATTAGGATTGAAAGCTGTAATCGCCAAACCCTTTGATCCGATTCAACTGGCACATCAGGTGGCGAGCGCCCTGGATTGGAAACTATAGCAACGAGGGGTAAATGGGCCGGTATCCCTAAGGAGAAGCACGCCCTGGGGATTTGCAATTTAATCACATCCCC
>DATNOY010000412.1:0-11363 GCA_036703495.1 Coleofasciculaceae cyanobacterium | reverse complement strand
AGCATAAACCAAAGGCTGTAGAGGCTGAGCAAGCCAAAGAACAGCGGAATTGCGCCCAAGAGATAGGCGATCGGCTGCACACCTAGCCGCGTTCCTGCATAGCCAATCACAATCAAGCCAAATAGCAAATCGGGCAATCCCCAGGGTGAAACCGTGCGTGTAGATAGCCAAAACTGAGAGCTAATCGGCTTGAGCAACACAAAATCTAAAGTACCCGCCTGCACTTGCTTAACAATCTGGTTGAGATTGGGAGCCAGAAATGTACTGGAAAATCCTTGCAGCAGCGTAAAAATGCCCAACACAATCAGCGCCTCTTCCCAAGTCCAGCCCTGGAAGGTATAGCCGGTTCGGTAGAGCAGAGACAGGCTAAATAAACTGCCAGCCAACCCGCCCAGGCTCGTCAACGTTGCCAAAACGAAATTGACGCGATACTCCAACTCAGCCGCGATCGCCGTTCCCCAAAACAGCTTTAAGACTTGCCAATAACGCCTCATCCAGCCCATCAGAGTGACCTAGTACAGCAAACCAGAAGTTTTGGTAAAGGGGTTCCGCCCCTTCTTGGGGGCGCAGCCCCCAAACCCCCATGTTGCAAAGTTAGTTTTTGCAACACTAGCCTAGGGCAATCAGCTAAGACAACTAGCCTAAGGCAACGAGAGTTCTCCAAGCACTTCTAAGCGCTTGAAGTTGCCCAACGTCATAAAGGTTTCAGTTAAGGTTTCAGCGATGGTGGGGCTAATCCAGCCCATTTGCTTCAGCAGGTAGATGGCGATCGCATACTTGGCCCGCTTTGCCCCATCTGATACCTTAATCGCCAAGCCCAAGCCTTGCCCGGTTCGAGCAACGCATTGCACTCCTTCAGATCCAGACTTGCTTACCAGTTCCCCTTCAGACAGCCGCATCACTTCGGTATCAAACTGCCCTTCACCGGCCACCAGGTTAGGATGATGAGTCATCGCTCGCACAATGCGTTCCATATCCAGGCTGTCGCCCGAACCTAGCTGGGCATAGAGCGTCGCCATTTGCCCCAGCTGCATAAAGTAAGTGGGGGCACCACAGTCGTCATGGGCATAAATAAATTCTTCGGGCGGCATGCGCAACAGTTCACCCAGCTTGGTCAGGATCAGACGCTGCATGGGGTGGTTGCGCTGAAGGTAGTTGCTAATCGGAAAGTTGCACTGCCGACAAACGGCTAACATCCCGGCATGTTTGCCTGAGCAATTATGCTCCAAAGGGCTCCGTTTACCCGGTGGCACCGGACATTGCAAAGCTGTAGGTTCAACGTCACAGCGCCAAAGAATATTAAATACCTGACGCGCCTGCTCAACCGTGCCTTGGTGCGACCCACACATAATCGCCAGATCGCGATCGTTTAACCCATATCGCTCCAATGCGCCTGTAGTAGCCACCGCCAACGCTTGAAATGGCTTCAGCGATGAACGAATAAAGGTAGAAGTTTCTGGATTACCTGCAACGGATAAAACGCGCCCTCGGCTATCCGAAACTACGGCTTGCACTCGATGCGTCGATTCGACGATCCCTTCTCGCAGCAGCCGTACCTGTAGTTCTGCAGTTTGAATTGTACGTTTTCCCCTGGTCATGGCTTAGACTTTGCCATATTCGTGTTCCCTCCGCAAGCGATCGCTATAAAAATATCCACACGCCTCCACCCACTACAAACAGTACCGCAATGGTAACAAAGGTGAGCTTCAGCCGTTTTAGCCAGGATTTAAGCTGATAGTTGACAATCAAGTTGTCCCGCTGTAGCACCTCTTCTGGCTTTGTCCATTCCTGTCCGTCATACCAGCCCGACTCTTCATAGAAAATTGTGGCATTGGAAAGGCGATCGCAGACATAAACCCAACCTAAATACAGCCGCAGCAGGGCCAGTAAGGGTAACACCATGGCTCCGGCGGCTCCTAACAAAAAGAACTGCGCTGGATGCTTAGCCACAGGAAAGCTGGTAGCAGATACTGGCCCTGCTACCAGCCAACTGATAATCCAAAGAACGACGATCGGTTTGATGTAGCCGCGCAGATCCAGGGTGGCCCATCGAAAAAACCAGGATTCTCTAAGCTCCTGATATTCGTTAATGGGCTGCTGTTCTGTAGGGACAGGGCAAACAGGGGCAGAAGACGGCATGACTTGGCAAACACAACTGAGATAATTTGCTGTGCTTTTACTGTAACGAATCTGTCGCCGTCTGGACTAGCGATGTAAACAAAGTCCGTTCTGCATGACCCCAGAAGGACTCTAATCCATAGAATTCTCGTTCTTTAGGCATAAAAACATGAACAATGACATCGCCATAGTCCATCAAGATCCAGGTGCCATCCGTTTGCCCCTCTACCCGGATGGGCAGACGCTGCCAGTCTGTTTCTACCTGATCTTCAATAGCACGGGCGATCGCTCTCACCTGGTTACTGGAAAAACCTGTCACTAAAACAAAATAATCAGCAATGTAGGACACATCCGAAACCTTCAGCAGGGCAATATCGCCTCCCTTGCGATCGTCTGCGGCTTGAGCGATGGTCATTGCCAGTTGGCGACTGTCTTCCTTACGGCTGTCTTCTTCAAGGCTGGATTCTCGCCGCTTGGGTGAGTTGACAGCATTATCCATAGCAGAAGAAGTTCGAGCTGGAAAAGCGTTAAACATCAATAGATGAGTTCTCCTTAAGAAATCAAGGGTGATTGAAAAAATAGATCCAATCTGAAGCGCCCAGCAGTCTGGATTTTTAACTTTTATCTCCCAATGGTTCTGATCATAGTGAACAGACTCAGATTCGGGAATAGAGAAGTGCAATTTTATGAAGCTGGGGATGGGGCAGCAGGCATGAGCTATAGGCTGCAAGTCGTTTTAAGTTTTGAATCAATTTGAACCCAGTAAGCAGCTTTGTGGACAAAATTGCTGAGTTTGAGGCGGTTGCTCCTGGCTGTTAACTCTATCTTTCGATAGTACCGTCTACATCACTGTAATCTGGTGCTGTCGAAACCAGCAGGTGCTAGCCAGCAACCTGAGGAAGCGGGCGTTTAGCCAGCGCCTGCTGCATAAACCAGTTGCGCGTTAGCAGGGCGCGCGGATGGATCACCCAGCGCCGCTCTAGCAGGTATTTCAAAGTGTAATCGCAGGTTCTCCAAACTGCGGCATCTAGATCTTGATAGCACAGTTGACGGAGCGTCTCTAACTCCGGGGAGTCGCCGCGCCCAGGCTCCAGGGTATCGGCCAAAAAAACCACGCAGCTGAGCGGACTCATGCCAGGTTGACCAAGCGTGTGATTGGCGATCGCCGTCAAAATTTCCGAGTCTGTAACCTCAAACTCATCTCTGGCCACAATGGCGCTCACCTCGGCATGCAGTAAGTGGGGGTTCATCTCATCTACAGGGTCAAGCGCTACCCCGGCTTGACGGGCCATCTGTAGCAATTTGTGAGACTTAAAGTACTTGGCCAAGTCGTGCATCAAGCCTGCTTGGGCTGCTTTCGTAACTTCTAAATTATGGAATTGGGCAAGCGCAATCGACAGTTGTTCAACTCTTAAAATATGTTCAAGCCGCCCCTGTGGAACATGTTCGGACAGCCAATTAAGGGTGCGTTGACGCAATATTGCAGATGCTTCCTTTGTCGTTTCAATCATGCCTAAACCGGATTAAAGGTCAGCGATCGCTCCTTCTAGTCTAACTCAGTTTGCTGGGAAGCCATTGGGAGGGATAGGGTAGCCCTTTCGCCCCGATATCCCAATCAGGATTCCCCTTTTAAACCCCATTGCAAACCTCATTTCAAACTCCCTTTCAACCCTCAGTAACAACTCGGAGTTTTGCAGCAGCCGTGAGTGTAAAATTTCCAGAAAACTTGAATCCAGTGAGTTTGGTAGAGAAGTCTTGAGATAGAGCTTGCAGAACGGTTTCAAGCCACATCAATCCGTCACAGCAGATGAGCTTAGCCCAGAGCTGAACTGCTTTTCAAGCCTTAGAGGCGAGCAGCAAGTGCCGTGTTCTCACGGTAGCAAAACCTTTGACTAAATTAATACACCTATGGGAGAAGCTACGCACCAGACAGCGCTTCTTCTAATGCACCAATCCAGCACTTGAACATATTATGCGGATTCTGATTTACTCCTATAACTATTATCCTGAACCGATTGGCATCGCGCCTTTGATGACAGAACTTGCAGAAGGATTAGTAGCGCGAGGGCATGAAGTCAGAGTGGTGACGGGAATGCCCAACTATCCTCAGCGACAAATTTATCCCGAATACCAGGGAAAACTGTATTGTACGGAGGAGCGTAACGGCGTGGTGATCCAACGCAGCAGCGTTTGGATTCGCCCTCAGCCGGGCTTACTGTCTCGCATGCTGTTGGATGGCAGCTTTGTCCTTACCAGCCTGCTGCAAGCCTTAAGAGGCTGGGAGCCAGATGTAATTCTATTAACCGTTCCCCCCCTACCGATCGCCGTTCCTGCCACGCTGTTAGGCTGGTTTTATTCCTGTCCAATTGTGCTGAACCTGCAAGATATTCTGCCCGAAGCAGCCGTGCATGTGGGATTAATCAAAAATAAACAGGCGATTCGGGTGTTTGAGGCCTTAGAAAAATTTGCCTATCGTACAGCCCACACCATTAGCGTCATTACGGAAGGCTTTACTGACAATCTGATCGGCAAAGGGGTTGCTGCTGAAAAGATTCGCTGTATTCCCAACTGGGTGGATGTTAAGTTCATTCGCCCCCTCTCAAAAGCTAATAATCCTTTTCGGCAAATCCACAATTTGCAAGACAAGTTTGTGGTCATGTATTCCGGCAATATTGCGCTGACGCAAGGGCTCAAGACTGTTATTGAAGCAGCGGCTCAATTGCGCCATATTCCTGAAGTGGTATTTGTGATTGTGGGCGAAGCCAAAGCCCTAGATGACCTCTGGCAAGTCTGTATGGAATATCAAGTCGAAAACGTGCTGCTGCTGCCTTTTCAGCCCCGAGAAAAACTGCCAGAAATGCTAGCAGCCGCTGATGTGGGGCTGGTAATGCAAAAGAAAAATGTGATTGGATTCAATATGCCTTCCAAAATTCAGGTGCTGTTGGCGAGTGGTCGTCCGATCATTGCTTCGGTGCCAGCAACGGGAACTGCAGCAAATGCCGTTCTTCAGAGTGGGGGCGGTGTCGTGGTTGAACCAGAATGCCCCGATCGCCTGGCCGAAGCCATCCTGGATCTGCAGGCTCACCCTGCCAAAGTAGAGGCGCTTGGTGAACAGGGCAGGCGCTATGCCATGCTGCACTACTCAGCTGAGCAAGCCTTAACCCGCTACGAAAAGTTGTTTTACGAGGTCACCTCTGCGGCTGGAGCGACCGCTCTGTCGCCGCTCAGCTCAGAGAATGCTTTGCCAGATGCCGTGCCGCTTGATTCATAGCTTGATTCATAGCTTGATTCATAGCTAGTGAGGGCACAGGTGGCACAAATTCATCGCGCCTGATCTGCTTTGATCCGCTATCGTATTTGATCCGCTATCGTAAACTTCCTCGCTTCAGTTGCTCCCGCTCGATCGCTTCAAATAGCGCCCGAAAGTTGCCCTCTCCAAAACCTTGGGCCTGGTAACGCTGCTGATTTTTCCAGCCTTGACGCCGCTCGATGAGTTCAAAGAAAAACGTGGGTTCTGCAAAAATCGGCTGTGTGAAGGCTTGCAGCAGCAGCGCTTGAGGGGTTTCTGTTTGCCAATCCACCAGCACTTCCTGTCGGGCGATCGCCTGCCATTCCAACTCAGATAAATTGAAGCCTGGACGCTGGCGCAATTGCTCGTAGTAGCTGAACGGCACCGGCAGAAACTCAAGCCCCTGCTGGCGTAAATAGGCGATCGCTTCCAAAATGTCCCCTGTTTGCAGGGCAATGTGCTGAATGCCGCCCCCCCGATTCCAGTCTAAAAACTCTTGAATCTGAGAACTGGCTGAGGCCGGTTGATTAATCGGGAATTGCGCTGTTCCTTCCGGATGCACCATCACCTGGCTACAGAGGGCAGAGCGATCGGTTTGAATTTCAAAGGATTGACGAGGCTGAAACCCTAGTGTTTTCTCATACCAGGCGATGGCGTGATCCAACTCCCCCGTTTGCACATTCAGCACCGCATGATCAAACCCTGTGATGTAAGGTGTGGTCCGCTGCTGGCTTTTGGGGCTGCCAACAGATTCCACTAACGTATGCCGTAAGTCTCCCCAACCTTGAATTTGAGCAATGTTGAAAAACTCTTGTCCACGCTGCAGGAGCCGGGGTGATTGCACCAGTTGGGCCCCGGCAGCGCTGGCTCTCGTGAGGGCTATTTCTAAGTTCGCAACTTGAAACGCCACATCGGCTATACCCGCTGGATGAGCTTTTAAGTACTGAGCTACAGGACTTTCAGACGTCTTTGCCGAGGATAATAGAATGCAGACTGAGCCGCTCTGGACGATTTCAGTTTGCGTATCGGAGTTCGGTAGGCTATCGATCGGCTGAAAGCCCAGCTGATGAACAAACCATCTGCGCCACGCAAGGGCATCTTCCACGTAAAAGTGAACATGATCAAGATTCATAGCCTGTTTAGCATCGAGCCAATCTGCTCATCTATTTTGCCTTGTTAGCAGAAATTTGGAGTCATTCCGCTGGTAGATGGCTAAAAGCGCAAGTGGCAGGCTCACTTTACTATGGCTTTACTATGGATGATGGAGAGACGATGGATGTAGAACAGGCTGACAGCTGTGGGGGCGCAGCAATATGCCCTGACGTATACAACTCTCATCTTCCGTTTTCTGATCATTGCGCCTTTTTCAGGCTGGCTGAGCAGCGATGATGTATTGCTTCAACCCGGATTGTCCAGCCCCACAGCAGGCTGACCCCGATCGCCGATGTCCTGCCTGCGGCGCTGAGCTGCGGCTGCGCGATCGCTACTCTGCCGTTCAGCTTTTGGGGCAGGGGAGTTCTGGGCGAACGTTTTTGGCGATTGATGCCGGGCAACAAGACGCCGTTCAACATCCTACAAAGTGCGTGATCAAGCAATTGTTGCCGCAGGTCTTACCCGGAGCCCAGGCAGAACAGGTCGCCTCCCGATTTCAGCAAACCGCTCAGCGGTTGCAAGACCTGGGTGAGCATCCGCAAATTCCCCGGTTGCTGGACTGGTTTGAGCAAGCGGGGCAATTTTATATTGTCCAGGAATTCATTGCCGGGCAGAACTTGGCCGAGGTGCTGAAACAGCAGGGAGCTTTTACAGAATCACAAATCTGGCAGCTGTTGACGGATCTGTTGCCTGTGATTCAGTTTCTTCATCAGCATCAGGTGATCCATCAAGATATTAAGCCAGAGAACCTGATTCAGGGGATTAACGCGGGCAATGCGGCGCTGCCACCGCTATGTCTGGTTGATTTTGCTGCCGCCACGCTGATTGCGCCGGAGGGTCTGGCAGTAACCGGAGTGGGCTCTCCAGAATATATGGCTCCCGAACAGGTTCGCGGTCAGGCGGTGTATGCCAGCGATTTGTATAGTTTGGGCGTTACCTGCATTCATCTTCTTACCGAAGTTTCTCCCTTTGATTTGTACGATAGCCTCAGCGATCGCTGGATTTGGCGAGCTTGCTTGACTCAACCTGTGAGCGATCGCCTGGCGCAGGGACTAGATCAGCTGATTCAGAATTCGGTGAGTCTGCGGTTTCAATCGGCGGCTCAAGTCCTGAAAGCGCTGGGAATCAAGAGTCAGTCAGTGCCTACCCAGTCCAGTCCCACCTACACCCCCTCGGCGTTAATCTCCACCGCCTCAGCAATCCAGGCGATCGCCCTCCATCCCACAGCAGCGGTGCTAGCCACTGCTGGAGATGACAAAGCCATCTGTCTGTGGGATCTGACGACTCAGCAACGCCTCCGCTCTTTACCCTCTCCTGCCAACTCAGCCCCCATTGGATTGACCCGATCGCTAGCGTTTAGCGCCGACGGCAGGCTGCTGGCCAGCGCTGGAGATGACAAAGCCATCCGGCTGTGGGATTGGCAATCGGGGCAGCAGATCACCTTGCTCAAAGGACATACTGGCTCAGTGCGATCGCTCCAATTTGGGGCAGGCTGGTTAGCTAGCGGCAGTTGGGACAAGACCGTGCGGCTGTGGCAGGTAGCAACCGGGGAGGCAATTACCCTCAAGCATGACCTTCAGGTGACTGCCGTGGCTTTGAGTCCGGATGGTAAGTGGTTGGCGAGTGGGAGCTGCGATCGTACCGCGCGTCTGTGGCCCTTGGCAGCAGCAGATCCGGCTGAAATGGCCCAGAACGGCTGCATAGTGCTGTCGGGTCATGCCTGGGCAGTGCTGGCGGTCGCCTTTAGCCCCGATAGCAGCCTTTTGGCGACGGGCAGTGAAGACAATACGGTGAAGCTGTGGCAATTGCCGACGGGACGGCTGATGCGAACGCTGACCGGACATTCCTGGGCGATCGCCGCTCTAGCCTTTAGTCCCAATGGCAAAACCTTGCTAAGCGCCAGCTGGGACAAAACGATTAAGCTGTGGGACGTTGCCGATGGCAAGCTGCAGGCTACCCTAGTCGGGCATACGGATTCAGTCCATGCGATCGCCATTCGTCCCTTGCCAGTGGGCTATCAGGTGTGGAGCGGTGGGCGCGATCGGTCGATTGGGCAGTGGCCAGACAAAATTCTGGGATAGCAATCGGAGAATTGCTTCTCAGGGGTGTCCTCAAGGATGTCAAGATGAGTAGGAAAGGTCAGAGAGCCATTGCAAATCATTAGAACTCGCTATGACAACGATTTGGGAGTTGGATTTTTACTCGCGCCCAGTATTGGACGACAAGCAGAAAAAGCTTTGGGAAGTTTTGATCTGTGAGAGTCCGTTGGATGTGAACGCCCAACCGGACTCCCTATTCCGCTACTCTCAGTTTTTTCCTAATACTGAGGTGAATTCTGTGTCGCTGCGATCGGCAGTAGAGGCGGCGATCGCTCAATCTGCAAAGCAGCCTGACAAGGTGCGCTTCTTCCGTCGCCAGATGAACAACATGATTACCAAAGCCTGTGGCGAGGCAGGCATTCCGGCCTATCCTAGCCGCCGCACCTTGGCCCTCAATCAGTGGATTGAAGAGCGGATGCAGAACTATTACCCCGGCTTGCCTAACTACCAAGCAAGCAATAATCCCTCAGTGGCGCTGCCGATGATGCCGGCTCAACCCTTACCCGATGCCCTGATGGGTGAAAAATGGGCAGTGGTCACGCTGGAGGCCAGTGCCTTTGACGAAATGTTGGAATGGGAGGTTAGTTTCAGCGAAGCTTTTCCGCCAACTATGTTTGGCGTTAGTCCAGACACACCGATTCCGGGGCTGATCATTTACTCCTCGCGGGCGGTGCCATTAGCCGCCTGGATGTCGGGCTTGGAGTTAGCCAATGTCAAATTCAAAAGCGAGGCCCCAGCGCAGCTTGTCCTCCAAACGGGGGCAAATGATGCCTGGGTGCTGGCCAACTTGCCGACCCCCCAACTGCAAGCCGAAGCCGAAGGGTTTGAAGCTACTAAGCGGCAAGCCAACCAGATTCACTTTTTGGCAGTTCAGTCTGATGCAAATTCAGAATCTTTTGCAGGATTTTGGCTAATGCAAGAATTGAATCTAGCCTAATGTGCCGCGATCCCGGAAGATAGTTAAGTAGCCATTAGCCGTCAGCCATGCCCTAATCCTGATTAGCCGTGCAGCCATCGGCATCCCGCGACTGGACTGAACGTTGGTCGAGCAAAGGGTTCTTGTGCGCTGATGATAAAAATTGTGTTTCCTGTCTATCGTGCTGTCCTCACTGACTCATCTAGCGATCGCCAGTGCATTAAACTTTTTGCCTCGCTTGATGGCGCTGACCTGATTGATCTGAGTTGTGCTGAACCTTGACGGCTCTAGGTCGTTTGTCCACTTCACTTGTCCAGTCCCATCGACAAACTCCGTATGAGTTTTGACAGTTCCCTTTACCCGGCAGAGCAACTGCTGGAACTGGCACTACGTTCGGGTGCAGAAACCGCCGAAGTGTTTCAGTCCAGTTCGTTATCGCGCCCCGTATTTTTTGAAGCCAATCGCCTCAAGCAGCTAGAAAGTTCCCAGGCTGAAGGCATTGCCCTACGGCTATGGTGCCAAGGGCAACCTGGCTTGGCTGTGGCTTATGGAGCCGTAGACCCCCAGGCATTGGTAGATCGGGCGATCGCCATCAGCCAACTCACCGAGCCTGAAACCATTGAACTGACTGCATCTCCCAACCGGACGCACTATCCGGATTTGGGTACGGCTGTCTCGGTAGAGCGGCTGGTGGAATGGGGTAAGGAAGCGATCGCCCTGATTCGCGAGGTGTATCCAGAAATCCTCTGTACTTCCGAATGGGAATGCGACGTGGAGACCACTCGCCTGATCAATTCCCAGGGGTTAGACTGCGGCTACACCGATACTACCCTCAGCGGCTACATTGAGTCGGAGTGGGTGCGGGGCGATGATTTTCTTAGCGTCGCCGATGGCCAAACCCAACGAGATCACCTGGATCCGGTGGCGCTGGCACAGCAGATTATTCAGCGGATTGACTGGGCCAAAACCAACGTTGCCCCACCGACCGGACGGGTTCCCATTTTGTTTACAGCCAAAGCGGCTGATATGCTGTGGAGCACCGTACAGGCCGCTCTTAACGGCAAGCAGGTAATTGAGCGGGCTTCCCCCTGGAGCGATCGCCTGGGAGAACTCGTCACCTCACCCAGGGTTACTCTCTCACAGCAGCCCCATGCCGGCCCCTTTAGCTGCCCGTTTGATGATGAAGGCACACCGACGCAGCCGATTACTTTTATTAAAGACGGCGTGCTGCAGCTGTTTTACACCGATCGAACGATTGGACGAGCGTTGGGGAGTGGTACAACGGGCAACGGCTTTCGCCCCGGTTTGGGCAGCTACCCAACACCCGGACTGTTCAATTTGCTGATTCAGCCCGGTTTTAAACCTTTCTCAGAGCTGATCGCGTCGTTGCAGCGTGGCATTATTGTTGACCAGATTTTGGGCGGTGGAGCCGGGATTTCTGGCGAACTCTCCATCAATGTTGATCTGGGATATCGAGTCGAAGGCGGCGAGATTATGGGGCGGGTTAAAGATACGATGGTTGCTGGCAATATTTACACAGCCTTGAAGCAGGTTGTGGAGCTAGGGGACGACGCCGACTGGAATGGCTCTTGCTATACACCTTCAGTGATTGTGGAAGGCTTATCCACTACAGGGCGCAGTTAGGGGCGTGAATTGCATAAAACCCAAAACTTAATTTTTGAAAGCGCAGCATTGTTGCGCTTTCAAAAATTATTTGGCTTTGGGATAACTTGACTTTGGGCTAAATCGCGTCAAATTTTCTGAAAGCCTCGCGGAGCGAGGCTTTCAG
>DATNOY010000411.1:0-5653 GCA_036703495.1 Coleofasciculaceae cyanobacterium | reverse complement strand
TGAGCTTTGTAAGATTTGTCTGTGCGGTTGAGTTGAACCATAAGATACAACCTAGCTGAGCTAAATAAAACGGATGAGTATGAATCGGCAAGAGATCGGTTGTGAGCTGGATCGACGTTGGATCAAAAGTATGATTGAAGGGCTGAAGCGCTATCCGAAAGCCCATATTGTTGGGTAGAGAGTCCTCCCCCGCCTTCAGGTTAAGCCCCTAACTCTCCCGAGCAGCAACGCGGTTTCGCCCGGTTGATTTTGCCCGATCAAGGGCCTGATCGGCATAATGGTACAGGGTTTGCAAATCAGCACCATCATCCGGCAACTGAGCAATCCCCGCACTAAACGTCATATGAAATAACGTGCCATCTCGCGCCAAAAACTCATGCTGACTGAACTGACGCAAGACTTCCTCTAGTCGCTGGATGCCATCTTGCTTGGTTATCCCATACAGCCCAACAATAAACTCTTCACCGCCCCAGCGTCCCAAGACATCCTCTTGCCGGCACAACTGGCGGAGGAGCTTGCCTAAATAGCTCAACCCTTGATCCCCAAATTCATACCCATATTGCTCATTAATCTGTTGAAAGTGATCCAGATCCAACAGCGCCAGACCAAAGGGACGTTTTTGCCGTTGGGCTAACCGTAGCAATAGAGTCAGGTCTCGGTGCGCTTTGCGTCGCAAACTTAAGCCGGTTAACGCATCTAGGTCATTCGTTTCCCAGAGTTTGCGCTGCTCTAATCGGGTTTGCACACGGGTTAACAGCTCCTGAGCCACCACAGGTTTGCTGAGCACATCATCGGCTCCGGCGACAAAACTGCGTTGAACGGTTTCGGCATCGAGGTGAGCCGATAAAAACAGCACGGGCAACCGATTCCAACGCAAATCGCTGCGAATCACCTGGCAGAGTTCAATGCTACTGAGAGGCAGAGGCGCTGCTGGATCCGTTGTGGGCTGGGGTGCAGTCGGCTCAGACAGTTCCATCCCCAGAATCAGCAGGTCAGGCACAGTTTGCTCTAACGTTTGCCAAAATTGGTCGGGTTCACTCAGCTGCGTAATTTGATAGCCGCAGGGTTGCAACAGGCGACTGAGCCGGTGCAGCGATGCCAAATCATCATCCACGATCAGCAGCCGGACTACCGATACCGCCGTTTGTTGCAGCACTTGGTTGACGGCAGCTAAGACTTCAGCAGGGGCGATCGGCTTGTGTAAAAAGCAGCAGCTGCCCAAGCGAGCGGCTGCAACTCGCTGCTCAAAACTGTCCTCTGCGGCTAACGTCACCACGGGGATATCAGGATATTGACGGCGCGTAGTGGCTAGGAACTCTAGCCCACTGGCAGCACCTAAACCATTGAGATTAAGCAGCACAACATGGATAGCGCTATTGTCCAAAGACCGCTGTGCTGTCTTGAAATCAGCGGCAATCTCGGCTTGCACCCCCCAAGATAGGGCCTCTTTTGCCAGCAGCTGGGCGGCAGAGAAATCATTCTCCACAATTAGCAACGATGCAGTAGGAGTAGCCAGAGCGGGAATACTGACCGTCTTTTCTTCCTCTAAGATCCCTAACTTTGAATTTTCTAAAAGCAGATGTAATGCGGTAATCCGTTGGATCAGGTTGTCTATGTCTGACCGACTGAGAGGTTCTGGCTGTTTGAGAATTTTCTGGATTTGACGAGAAGTTCGGGAGGCTTTATCTAAGCCAAAGGTGCCCAGTGAGCCAATCAGCGTGTGAGCCTCTCGTTCCGCTTCATGGCGTTGTTCTGCGGTCAGAATGCCATTTTGCAGAGCAGTGGCTGCCTGCTGGATGATCAAGAGGCGATCGTGGTAGGACTGCCGACACTCTTGCCAAGCTTCCCACAACTCTGGCGGAACTGAGGCAATAGCCCTGTTTTTCTTGGCTCCCTTCTTCTCCCTAGTTTTCTCAGGTTCTCGGCTCGACTTCAGCCGATACCCCAACTTGTAGATGGTTTCAATGGGATCTTCCGCTCTCGACTGCTTCAGTTTTTGACGTAACCCTTTGACATGGGCCCGCACTGCCCCCTCACTCGGCATATCCTCTACTGCCCAAAGGGCAATCAGCAGCCGCTCAAGGCTGAAAATTTGGTCGGGATGGCGCAGAAACAGCTCCAGCAGTTCATATTCTTTAGCGGCCAGCAGAATCGGCTGTCCCTGATACGTCACCTCACAGCTGTTGGGGTTCAAACACAGATCACCCCATTGCAGCAAAGGCGATCGCGCTCCCCGGTTGCGTCTCAGCAGCGCCCGGATGCGGGCCAGCAGTTCATCTAGATCAAACGGTTTCACCACATAATCATCGGCTCCCGCATCTAAGCCCATGACTTTGTGCGTCACTGCATCTAGCCCTGTCATCAACAGAATGGGAGTCTCCCGGTTAGGGCTGAGCGTCGCATGCTTTTCAGTCCGTAATCGCTGACAAAATTCAATCCCAGTTAAACCTGGCAACATCCAATCCAGCAGAATCAGATCGTAGACCTCTGTTTCGGCTAAATCCCAGGCCGTTTGCCCGTCTGTCGCTAACTCAACCTGATAGTGCTGCTTGGACAGCGATCGCTGCAGCAGTTTTGCCAAGCCTTCATCATCTTCTACGCACAGAATTTTCACATTGGAGCGAGCGAGCGAACATTAAGGTCTAGAGCATCGGAGGCAAATTTGCCTTCCAGCCAGGATAAATACCATTCTTCCCGAATGGGCGATCGGTGAGGGCTAGTCGCCTTACCGTCCAGCCAATCGAACTGAATCAAATTGAAGCCAGCGCTGGCTGAGTTGTTGCAGTGAGGAGAAGTATACTCGACCCACACGACTTGAGAGGGGTTCAGTTCAAATTTTCTCACTGCTTGATTGGCTAGATGTACGATTTTATGAGGAACAAAGCGGTTAGATGACAGTTTATCATTTGAAAGAATCACTATCTGAATCGTAGGATGAGGCGAGTAGAGCCGGAATTGATATTCAATTTCTGAGCCTTCAGCTACATCTCTGGGGTCATTGTAGTCGAAGAATTTATCAATTGGACTCATGGTACTCTCCTTAATTGAGTGAGCAGGTTTTAGTGAGTAGGTATCTATTGAACTCAAATGGCAACAAGAGAACGGCGCGAGCTGTGGGTTGGAGTGTCTACAGAGAGGTTAGCCGCTAAACCAACCGGGATTTGGTCTAACAGAGGCATTGCCTGCCAACAGCTCCGGCAGAACCATTGCATTTGACGGTGTCTTACCTGACGGAGCAGAGGATTGGAACAACAAGGGCAGTTATTCATAAGGCGTTTTAAGCAGCTGGCGTAAAAGTTGTTTTGAACAGGATGTAGCTCGTGCAGTTCCCTGATTTTGCACGATTCAAATCTATGAGAAATTTATGAATAATTTATGAATAGCGATCAACCGTAACGTAAGTTGATAAAGCTTTCTGTTCTCTTTCAAGTCTCTTTCAAGCGACGGAACTACTGCCCAGACCTGCTGCTTCTGGAGCACCCAGAGGCAGCACCGTGGTTTCAAACCAATAATCGATAATCGTTTGAACGCTGCGCTTCAACAGCGTGAAATCCATCGGCTTAATAATGTAGTCATTGACCCCCTGTTGATAGCAGGCTTCCATATCTCCAGGGTTATTGGAGGTGGTAAAAACCACCACAGGAATTAACCTGAGGCTTTCATCCTGCTTGATCTGACGCAGCACTTCCCGTCCATCGGTTCCGGGTAAGTTGAGATCTAGCAGAATCATCCCCGGACGGGGAGCATTGTTAGGATGAGCATAGCGATCGGTACGATAGAGAAAAGCTAAAGCTTCGTCGCCATCGGCACAGCGGTGAATGGGGATGGACAGAGAAGATTGGGGTAGAAAGCGTTGGAATGCTGCAAAATCTTCATTGCTGTCTTCAATGATCAGCAAGGGCGGCAGGTGCAGAGTGGAGGTGACGATCAATCCAGAGTGAGTCATGATTTTACTGCTATTAAGCGGGAGAACTTGTGGAAGAATGTTCTGAGAATCTTAGAAGATAGAAAGCAGCAAATCTGCACACTGCGGAACTGACCTTTAAGAACCAATAGTTCAGAACTCATTGAGAAAGCAAAAACAGGATTGAAATGAAATTCATGTAACGTCTAGTGAGGATTGCATGAACAACGACCAAATATCCTCTATGCAAACCCCGATTTGTGTAGTCCCCGATTGAAACGGGAGGTTCCCAAAGTGGAGCTATTTTTTTCCCTTTAGAAGCAGACCTTCTCCCTTATGTCAGACTTATGTCAGAGCCACCTTTATGTCAGAGCCACCCTTATGTCAGAGCCAACACAAGCATGGCTTGCCAACAGCTGCGGCAAAACCAATACACTTGAGGGGGGGCTAACCTGACGAAGCAGGGTGCTAATAGACAATGGCAGGGATTGATCTACCGTAGTCCGGACAAGATGCTCAGACTACAAACGGTTGTTAGTACAAACAGTTGTTAGAGTGAAGCCGAAGTCTACTAGAGCCATCAGGAAGTTGTTCATCAGTAGGTGTTCACAAGCTGCTTTAAACGTTGCTTTCAACAGGGCGGAGCTGCCGCAGTAGACCGATTTTGCACGGTTCAAACTTATGCAAAATTTATGAATAATTTATGAGTATTTACCAAGGTTTAAAGTAACTTAATATAAAATTTGACTTTGGACTAAATCGCGTCGAATTTTCTGAAAGCCTCGCGGAACGAGGCTTTCAGAAAATTCGACGCAGGGAAATAGATTTGCCGCGAAATGCTCTCATAGAGAGAATTTCGCGGCGTGATCGAGCAAATTAGTTCAAACTCCAGTCAAAATTCAAGACTGAGGAGAAGCAGTGGCATGACGCACACATTTTCCAATCTGAGTGTCAATGGTCATAATATGGCTAACTAGCCAATCGGCCAGCTGAGCATGAGCTTTTCGAGCGATCTCTTCACTGGCACCACTTTCCCGATATTCGGTTTGTAACGTGCTGAAGATGTTTAAAAATCGGGTATGTGCCTGATGGTTGGTTTCAGCAATAGCACATCGATGTTTGGCAGCACAGCTTTCTTCCTGTTCAAAGTGCCATTCTGTAAAGTACTTCAAAAATATTAGGAGCTTTTTGATCGCGCTTGCGCCAGTTCCCTGTTCGATCGCCTCCGATAGATCGTTGAAGGCACTGAAGAGTTCTTTATGCTGCGTATCAATCATTGGGACACCGACACTCAACTCATTACTCCACTCAAATTTCTGCATATTGCCTCTCCTAAAAGATGAGATGATTGCTCTGCGATAGCTTGCTCTGTTACTAGAGTTCCCAAAGTTTCCACTCCTGTTTTTCATCCTAAGCAGCCATATCGAAAAAGTAGGTAAGGTTATTTCCTCGGCGGCAGAGGCTGACAAACACCCATCGAACGTTTGAGTTGCTACCCAAACCGCACCCTACGCAAGCTGTTACCTCGGTAAACTGACCCAAATCAGAAGTTCTATTAAGAGTTTTTTCCGTCTACCGCATTTGGCGCGAGATGACAAGAAAACCCACCTTATTTTATTGACAATCTAGGGATATTCCAAACCGTGAATCTCGCCAAAATCTAGCAGAGATGACCCTCAAAGCGTTCTTAACCTCCCAATGGGGTGAGATTTCAGCCCTATCAGTTGTCATTCCAATCCGTGCGGCTGA
>DATNOY010000410.1:0-2360 GCA_036703495.1 Coleofasciculaceae cyanobacterium | reverse complement strand
GTTGGCAGAGTAGGTTTTCAGGGCAAGGTTTTCAGGGCAATGCGAAAATATGGGCGTTAAGGGGGAATCCTCCTTCTCATCATCATCTAATAATCCTCTAAAAATTGGGGTATGCTAAATCTGTTTTGGTGTCAATTTTGGTATCAATGCGCCACATAATCTAGCCATTGCCAGGCGTTTGAGCGATTTTTGAGTCCCTGGTTGCAAGGGTTGGCAGGTGGCAAGGGTTTAAGGTTCTACAGCCCTAATCGTTCTTGGGAGTTAATGAATTTCTTAACTTCTGCCAAAAAATTTTGTTTTGCCTGAATAATCTGTCTTACATTAACCCTAACGATTCATTTCCAAACATGAGTTCGGCAGAATGCTTACTCCTCAATAGTTTTGTATTAATTATGACTTCATTAAGCGCATTGTGATGAGTGCGCATTGTCATTGCTGAGCGGCCTATTATTGATTTTTCTAAACTGATGTCTAGTACCATTGTCCTTGTTTTATTTCAGGTGCTTCTGGTCATCGGGCTATCCCGGTTGGTGGGGTTAGGATTTCGCTGGATTCGCCAGCCCTTAGTGATTGGCGAAATTGTGGCTGGAATTATGCTGGGACCCTCGCTGTTCGGTTTAATTTCACCTGAGTTAGCCACTGCGATCTTTCCCCCTGAAACGATTCCCTTTCTGAACGTCTTGTCTCAGGTGGGGCTGATTTTCTTCATGTTCTTGATTGGGTTAGAGCTGAATCCTAAATACCTGCAAGGGCATATGGAAACGGCTGTTTTAATTTCCCATGTCAGTATTGTGGTGCCGTTTTCGCTAGGCTCTGTTTTGGCGGTGTTGCTGTATCCGTTGGTTTCCAACGCTAGCGTTTCTTTCACAGCTTTTGCGCTGTTTCTGGGAGCCGCAATGTCGATCACGGCTTTCCCGGTATTAGCAAGGATTATCACTGAGAACAACCTGCAAGCGACCCGCTTGGGCACCCTGGCACTCACTTGTGCGGCGGTAGATGATGTGACGGCCTGGTGTCTACTGGCTTTAGCGATCGCTGTCACGCGTACCAACAGCATGGTGGCCGCAGTTCCCACCCTGATTGAGTCAGCGGTCTACATTGGCTTTATGTTGACGCTGGGTCGGGCTTTTCTCAAGCGCTTGGCTCAGCTCTACGATCGCACAGGTAAATTGTCTCAGCTGACGCTGGCTGGCATCTACATGGGCGTTGTAGCATCGGCACTAATTACCGAAATCATTGGGATTCACCTGATTTTTGGTGCATTTCTCATGGGAGCCGCCATGCCCAAAAATGAAGGGCTGACCCGAGAACTGGCCGAAAAAACAGAAGATTTTGTGCTGACGTTTTTGCTGCCTGTCTTTTTCGCCTACAGCGGTTTACGTACCCAAATTGGTTTGTTAAATCGCCCGGAGCTTTGGCTGCTCTGTTTGGCAGTCCTGGCAGTGGCGATTGTAGGTAAGTATGTCGGCACTTACGCAGCGGCCCGCGTGTCGGGCATGAACTCCCGAGAAGCCTCGGCTTTGGGCTGGTTGATGAATACGCGGGGACTGACGGAACTCATTGTTCTGAACATCGGGTTGAGTTTAGGGGTGATTTCACCGCTGTTGTTTACCATGCTGGTGATCATGGCGCTCGTGACGACTTTTATGACCTCACCCTTGCTGGAGTGGACTTTCCCAAAACGGTTGATCCGGCAGGACTTGGCAGAAGTGCCTCCCCTGGCAGAAGAGCCAGTTCCAGGCACTCCGGTTTACCGAATCCTCGTACCCGTTGCCAACCCCAGCACGCAGAAAGGATTGGTGCATTTGGCAGCCGCAATTGCCGGCACGAATCTCCAGACCTCTGTAGTCAATCCGCTGAGCTTAATCCAGCTGAAAGAAGACTATGCGTTTGAGAGTATGCCGATCGAAGCGGAGCGCCATATTGCGGAGCAGCAGATGCAACTCCAAGCGTTAGTTCAGAGTTTAGATCCCAGCATTCGGCCGCTGATCCATCCGATTGTGCGGATTGCCAACGATGTAGCCCGGGAAACGGCGGAAATTGCTGAACTAGAGCAGGCTGATTTAATTTTGTTGGGCTGGCACCGGCCGGCTTTCACCAACAACCGTTTGGGGGGACGAGTAGGACAAATTCTCAGCACAGCCAAAACAGATGTGGCGGTGTTTGTGGATCGGATCCGGGATGTCCAGACGGAACCGATCTTAGTAGACACGCTGTTGGTGCCCTATGTGGCTGGCGTTCATAATGATTTGGGCTTAGAGCTGGCGATCCGAATTTTGGTGAATCGTCCGACCTCCCGTCTCCGAGTACTGCGTGTGACGCCGCCCGATCAGCCCGTTGGCGAATTTAGCTACGAATTT